>DAIMHB010000641.1:0-1005 GCA_036723545.1 Beijerinckiaceae bacterium | reverse complement strand
GTTTTCAGGCGCTTCCACTGCTTTCGGCGCATCTGAAAACTCCAATGTTTCGCTGGTGGACGCCGCCATGCCCGGCATGTTGCCGGTGATTAATGCCGAATGTGTGGCGCAGGCCATCCGCACCGGTCTCGGCCTGAAGGCGCAGATCAACACCTTTTCGACCTTTGACCGCAAAAACTATTTCTATCCCGATTTGCCGCAGGGCTACCAGATCAGCCAGTATAAAAGCCCGATTGTCGGCGAGGGCGTGGTGATTGTCGATGTCACCCCGACCGAGCAGATTCACGTCGGTATTGAGCGGCTGCATCTGGAGCAGGATGCGGGCAAGAGCCTACATGACCAGTCCGCCACCGAGAGCTTTGTCGATCTCAACCGCTCCGGCGTGGCGCTGATGGAAATTGTCTCCAAGCCCGATATGCGTTCGGCGGATGAAGCGCGCGCCTATGTTTCAAAACTCCGTACCATCATGCGTTACTTGGGCACCTGTGACGGCAATATGGACGAAGGCTCGCTTCGCGCCGATGTCAACGTCTCTGTGCGACGCCCGGGCGAGCCCTATGGCACACGCTGCGAAATTAAAAACGTCAATTCCATTCGTTTCATTGGCCATGCCATTGATGTCGAGGCGCGGCGTCAGGTGGCTATTCTGGAAGATGGCGGTACGATTGATCAGGAAACTCGCCTCTATGACCCCACCAAGGGTGAAACCCGCTCGATGCGCTCCAAGGAAGAGGCGCAGGATTACCGCTATTTCCCCGACCCTGACCTGCTGCCGCTGGAATTTTCGCAGGATTATGTCGATCAATTAAAGGCAAACTTGCCCGAATTGCCGGACGAGAAAAAGGCACGTTTTGTTGCCGATTATGGCCTGTCCAGTTACGACGCCGGTGTCTTGGTGGCCGAGCGCGAATCGGCGGACTTTTTCGAATCCGCAGCAAAGGGCAGGGACGGTAAAATGGCCGCCAACTGGATTATCAATGAGCTGTTTGGCCGCCTCAACAAAGA
>DAIMHB010000640.1:0-1011 GCA_036723545.1 Beijerinckiaceae bacterium | reverse complement strand
ACCGGCTGAGTAAATAATGAAAATGCCGGGGGCCGATATTGTCGCAGCGCAGCAGATGCAGCCAGTCAAGCTTTTGCGACTCCGACAATTCGCGCAGCAGGCTCATGCTTTTTGTCCGATTTTGCCTTCCTGCCCGGACATAAGACGCGAAATATTGGCACTATGCTTCCACCAAACCAGCAGAGTCAGCACCAAAAACAGCAGGGCCTGCGGCATCTCTCCGGCAAAGGCCAGAGCCAGCGGGCTGAGCGCCGTGGCCATCAGCGCGGCCAGTGACGAATAACGCCAGATATAGGCGCTCAGCACCCATATCAGAGCAAAACCCACGGCCACGGGCCAGAAAAGACCGAGCAGACACCCCAGATAGGTGGCAACGCCTTTTCCCCCTTTGAACTTCAGCCAAACCGGAAACACATGCCCCAGAAATGCCCCGAATGCCGCCCAAAGCGGGCCATCCCCAGCGGGCATCATCCATCCGGCCAGCAGAATGGCGGCAGTAGCCTTAAGCATATCCAGCAGCAGCGTGGCCGCAGCCAGCCCCTTGCGCCCTGTGCGCAGCACATTGGTGGCGCCAATATTGCCGGAACCGATCGAGCGCAAATCTGCCGTGCCGGCAAGTTTTGTCAGCACAAGACCAAAAGGAATTGAGCCAAAAAGATAGCCCAATGCCAGCAGTGCACATAAGGTTCCGAAATGGTTCACGATCAAACTCCGCCACAAGAGCTGTATTTAATGCGAAATTGAGACGTTTGGGAAGCCCGAAAGCCGATGTTAATCTGGGGCCTGTCCCCATTTCGCGGAAACGGCGCCCGCGCCCCGCATCCCTCTCAACGGCCTACGGCCTCCTCAGGATAAGGGGAGAAGGGAGGCGCACAAAGATTGTCCATATAAAAACAGCATATTCTAGAGTCTGTTGCTTTTAAACGGAACCGGCTCCCTCTCCCCGCGTGCGGGGAGAGGGGCATTTGATAATCCCAAGCCCCTCATCCTGTCCTTCTCCCCGTTGATCCT
>DAIMHB010000639.1:0-1020 GCA_036723545.1 Beijerinckiaceae bacterium | reverse complement strand
ACGGGGAGAAGGAACGCTCACAGTGTGTTTCCACCTCAAAACAGCATGCTCTAAAACTTGCGCCGCCAGCCTTTCGGAAAGGCCTCCCGCAGCCAGAGCAGCAGCATAAATCCGCCAAGCCCCAGCAGGCCGGGAAAACCAAGGCCCATCGGCGTGCTGGCAAGGCTGGTGAGTCGGCTCAGATCATTGCGCTTCAGGCCGATATAATCGGCCCCCGCATAGGAGGAACTGGCGCGCATCCGCAAAATCTGCGGCAGATGAATCGCATCGCCTTCATGTGCCGCCAGGCGGCGGATGCTGCCCCCCGAGGCCTGCGCCAGGCCTGCCAGCTTGTCGGGTGTGGAGAGCACATCGGCAAATTCCTGCCCGTTGACCAGCCCGACAGTGGCAAAAGCCTGCAATGTCCCGTCCTTCAGCGCATAAAGCCCTTGTTCGGGGACCTCCATCACCGCGCGCCACAGCCCGGGCTGTGCCTGTATCAGCGCCACATCGCGCGCAGCGCCGGAGGGGAACACCACATGCACCGGCGCCGCCGCCTCAGCCAGTGTCTGCCGTTCAATGATGAGTTGCTGTCCTTTGGCGCTGGCCCGCAGGGCCTCTTCCTCCAGCGCGGGCTCTTTCAGCAACCAGTGCGAAATATGGCGCAGCAGCTCGATATGCGGCCCGCCGCCGCCAATGCCGCGCGCCCAGAGCCAGAGCTGATCAGTGAGCAGCACGGCCACACGGCCCTTGTCCTCATGCGAAACCACCAGCAACGGGGCGTTATTGGCACCGCTCAGGAGCACCGAGCCGCGCGGGGCCGTGCCATCAATCTGCCGGTAAAACGCACCCCAATGCGCCGGATCCGGCAGATCACGGGTCAGCGGATGCTTCAGGCCCGTGGGGGTCAGCGCAGCGGTGAAAGGCTGCACCAGCACCGAACCTTTCGGGTCAACAGGCAGAATATCCGCCAGCGCGCTGCGCCCGAGCCCGTCCTCATCGGCAAAATCCGGCCCGACAGCCACCAGCAATGCCCCGCCC
>DAIMHB010000638.1:0-1023 GCA_036723545.1 Beijerinckiaceae bacterium | reverse complement strand
GAGGAAATCCTCCGCGCCATTCATGTGCTCTCGCGCCGCACCAAGAACAATCCGGTGCTGATCGGCGAGCCGGGGGTCGGCAAAACCGCGATTGTCGAGGGGCTGGCGCTGCGCATCATCAATGGCGATGTGCCTGAGTCCTTACGCGATAAAAAACTGCTGTCGCTGGATATGGGCGCGCTGATTGCCGGCGCCAAATATCGCGGTGAATTTGAGGAGCGCCTCAAAGGCGTGCTCAATGAGGTGACCGCCGCCGCGGGTGGTGTGATTTTGTTCATTGACGAAATGCACACGCTGGTGGGCGCGGGAAAGGGGGACGGCGCGATGGACGCCTCCAACCTGCTCAAGCCCGCATTGGCGCGCGGTGAGCTGCACTGCATTGGCGCGACCACGCTGGATGAATATCGCAAACATGTGGAAAAAGACCCGGCGCTGGCCCGCCGCTTTCAGCCGGTGTTTGTGTCCGAGCCCACAGTCGAGGATACGATTTCCATTTTGCGCGGCCTCAAGGAGAAATATGAGCTGCATCACGGCGTGCGTATTCTCGATTCAGCCATTGTGGCGGCCTCCACTTTGTCCAACCGCTATATCACCGACCGGTTTTTGCCGGACAAAGCCATTGATCTCGTGGACGAGGCTTCGGCACGGCTGCGGATGCAGGTGGATTCCAAACCCGAAGAACTGGACGAACTCGACCGCCGCATCATCCAGCTCAAAATCGAGCAGGAGGCACTGCGCCGTGAGACAGACAAGGCCTCCAAAGACCGGCTGGAAAAACTGGAAGGCGAACTGGCCGATCTGCAGGAAAAATCCGACAGCCTGACCGCACGCTGGCGCGCAGAAAAGGATAAGCTCGGCACAGCGCAAAAGGTCAAGACCCAGCTGGAGCAGGCCCGTGCCGATCTGGTTGTGGCGCAGCGCAACGGCAATTATGCCGAAGCCGGACGCCTGACCTATGGCCTTATTCCGGATCTGGAAAAGAAGCTGGCCGTGGCAGAAACGCAAAGCGGCGAAAGTCTGGTG
>DAIMHB010000637.1:0-1033 GCA_036723545.1 Beijerinckiaceae bacterium | reverse complement strand
GCGGCCACCTCCTCCACCACATCCCTCGGGGTCATGGTCAGGGCTTTGGCCAGCCCCGCCCCGCCGCCATGCGCGCGATAATCATCGATAGAGAGCGGGTCTGTTATGCCGCTGCGCGCAAAGGTGAAGCGCTGCTGAATTTTCATCAGCGCATGGTCTTCGATATGGCCCAGATGCAGCGCATGGCTTGCGGAAAAACCGGCCTCAAACAGGCTCTTGACATCCGCAGGCTTCACCGGCCCGAAGGCGATGCGGCCCGCCGCCGTTTCCACCTCAACCAGAGGCTCAGCCCAGAGCAGCCCCCGCGAGCCGGTGCGGACAATCTGAATGTCCATCTTGCGTGCGTCGGCCTCAGCCTGAAGCCCTTTGGCCACACGATCCGCCCCGACAGACACAGCGGCCGCATCGAGGGAAAGATAAATCTTCATCATTGCACACCTGCCCGCGCCACACTTATCAATTCGTCTAACTGGTCTTGATCAACGCGGCCAATCAACGCGCCATCAAACAGCACCGCCGGAGACAGCGCACAGTTGCCAAGGCAATAGACATTCTCAATGGTCAGGCTGTTGTCGGCGGTGGTTTGGCCCATTTTAACACCATGCGCCTGCTCAATATGGCTCACAAGAGACTCAACCCCCATGGACTGGCACGCCTCGGCACGGCATATTTTCAGCACGTGACGCCCGGCGGGCGCATGGCGAAAATCATGATAAAACGTAATAACACCATGCACTTCCGCCTTGGACACATTGAGGCTCTCAGCAATGAGCGGCACAGCGCGGCTGTCAATAAAGCCAAAAGCCTCCTGCAAGGCATGAAGAATGGGCAGCATCGCGCCCGGCTGATCCGCCAGATGGGTAATGATGGCCTGCGCCTGAATTTCATCAAACGGGCTATGCGCTTGCGCCGTCGCATAATGCTTTGCCTGCATCAGGCCACCTCCTTGTTTCCAACATTTATTTATAATCTTGGGCGTGATTATCGCGGTTTTTGCTCTGATTGCAAATTGAAACCTTGAACCATTTAATAG
>DAIMHB010000636.1:0-1047 GCA_036723545.1 Beijerinckiaceae bacterium | reverse complement strand
ATCATGGGCCGAATGGGGTTCGTCTCCTGATTTACCCGTCGCAACCGGCGAAGCCAAACAGGGGACAGCGCAATCATGAGACAGTATCGGGCTGTACCACGGGACGGTCTTGCATGGGTGACAGGCGCAAGTTCCGGCATAGGCAGAGCTGTCGCATTGGAATTGTCGAGACGTGGTTTTGTGGTGATTGCCACCGCCCGCCGTCTGGACCAACTCGAACAGCTGGCGCAGGAAGCCGAACAATTTTCCGGCAGAATCATTCCCCGCGCCGCCGATGTCACCGACCGCACCGGCATGGCACAGCTGGTGGCCTCGCTCGAACAGGATCACGGCCCCGTCAATCTGGCCTTTTTTAATGTCGGCACCTTCCTGCCGGATGATCTGGGCACATTCGGTGGCGACGGATTTCGGGCCACATTCGATGTGAATATCAACGGCACCCTCAATGCTCTGGGGCCCTTGCTGCCGCTGATGCAGGCGCGGGGACGCGGGCAGGTGGCCATCAATGCCTCTGTTGCCGGTTACGGCGGCTTGCCACGGGCTTCTGCCTATGGTGCAACAAAGGCCGCGCTGATCAACATGTGCGAAAGTCTGAAATTCAGTCTTGATCCGCAAGGCATCACCATTCAGGTGGTCAATCCCGGTTTTGTGCGCACCCCCCTGACGGATAAAAATGACTTTCCTATGCCCTTTTTGGTTGAACTGGATGAAGCTGCCCATCGTATATGTGACGGCTTTGCCAAGGGCGGTTTTGAAATTGCGTTTCCACGTCGGCTGGCATGGATATTGAAATTTCTGAATATGCTGCCCTATCCGCTCTATTTCTGGCTTTTGAAATTCGTAACACGAGAAAAACATCAGGGTGAAACACGATGAAGGCGATCAAAATTTATCAGACAGGCGGCCCTGAGGTCATGCTTTGGGAAAACGTGACGCTTGCGCCTCTGCAACCGCATGAAGTGCGCCTTAAACACCATGCTGTGGGCGTCAATTATATTGATGTGTATTTTCGCAACGGAACCTATCCGGCCCCCTTGCCCTTCATTC
>DAIMHB010000635.1:0-1050 GCA_036723545.1 Beijerinckiaceae bacterium | reverse complement strand
CCAAAATCGCGCCAGCTGGCGCTGGCAATGGCGGCGCGCGGCAGGGTTTTCAACTGACGCTCCACCGCCTGTTCCACAGCTTTGGCCAGCGGCTCGTCATCGGTGATCAGCACAGACTGCGCCGCCGTGTCATGCTCGGCCTGCGCCAAAAGATCGGCAGCAATCCAGTCCGGATTCGCGTTCTGGTCTGCCACAATCAGCACTTCGGACGGGCCGGCAATCATATCAATACCCACAGTGCCGAACACCCGGCGCTTGGCGGCGGCAACAAAGGCATTGCCCGGCCCGACAATTTTGGCCACGGGGGCGATGGTCTGCGTGCCATAGGCCAGCGCGGCCACAGCCTGCGCGCCGCCGATGCGGTAAATTTCATCAACTCCGGCTAAATCTGCGGCGGCCAGCACCAGCGGATTGATATGCCCGTCGGGGGTGGGCACCACCATCACCACGCGCGGGCACCCCGCCACCTTGGCCGGAATGGCATTCATCAGCACAGACGAAGGATAGCTGGCCGTGCCGCCGGGCACATAAAGGCCGACAGCCTCGATAGCGGTCCAGCGCCAGCCCAGTTCTACACCCAGCTCATCGGTAAAGCGCATATCCTGCGGAATCTGGCGCTGATGAAAGGCCAGAATCCGCGCCCTGGCCACATCCAGCGCGGCCAGCGCCTGCGGTGTGCAGGCTGCGCGGGCTGCCGCAATTTCGCCTGCGCTGATGCGCAAAGTGGCGGCGTTTAGGGCAAAACGGTCAAATTTCTGTGTATAGTCCAGCAGGGCGGCGTCACCGCGCGCACTCACATCGCTTAAAATATCCCGGACAATCTGATCGACATCCTCGGAAACCTCACGTTTGGTGGCCAGAAGTCCGGAAAATGCGCTCTCAAAATTCCGGTCTTTAGCATTGAGCCACAAGGCCATTCCACAACTCCTTCAATCCGTTCCGACCATCAGTTTCCGAATTCGGTCTCGCCCTTGGCGGCCAGTCCCTGCCCCGGCTGCGGCATGACCGGCCAACGCGGCCCGATATCCCGCATCTGCACATCGAGACACT
>DAIMHB010000634.1:0-1053 GCA_036723545.1 Beijerinckiaceae bacterium | reverse complement strand
CACATTGCGGCCATGCACCACCGAGTCAGGGCGGGCAAAATAGACATATTCAAAAATGCACGGGCGCATCACCTGTGGTTGAAAAGGCTTGATGCTCTCGATGCCGCTCTCCGAAATCACCACCACCTCGCCATTTTCAATATCGCGGATGAAGCGCGCGCCGATAATATCCAATGCGCAGGTTTCGGAAGCCAGAATATAGCAGCCATCCAACTCGCCCAGCACCAGCGGGCGGATGCCAAGCGGGTCGCGCGCGCCAATCAGCTTTTTATTGGTGAGGCTCACCAGTGAATAGGCCCCCTGAAGCTGATGCAGGGCTTCGATATAACGATCCATAAATTTAATTTTGCGACTGCGGGCCACCAGATGCAGCATGACCTCCGTGTCGGTTGTCGCCTGACAAATCGCCCCATCGGCGATGAGTTGACGCCGCAGCGTCAGACCATTGGTCAGGTTGCCATTATGCGCCACGGCAAAGCCGCCGGTGGCGAGTTCCGCAAAGAGCGGCTGCACATTGCGCAAAACCGTGCCGCCTGTGGTGGCATAACGCACATGGCCAATGGCCATGGAGCCGGGCAGGCGGGCTATGGTCGATGCCGAGGAAAAATGATCCCCGACAAGTCCCATCCGCCGTTCGGAGCTGAAGCGTTGGCCGTCAAAGGTGACAATACCGGCAGCTTCCTGCCCGCGATGCTGCAGGGCGTGCAGGCCCAGCGCGGTGATGGCCGCAGCCTGTGGATGGCCAAATATGCCAAAAACGCCGCATTCCTCCCGCAGGCGATCGGCATAGGGATCAAAAATGGTCTGATCTTCAGTCATTGCGGGGGTTTCGCTCACGTCATGCAGACTTTTAAAGGAATCGACCATTCATATCTCCTGAGTTGCGCGGCGCTTACGGCTTTTTGGCCTTGTCGATCAGCACATCAAGTTTCTGAGCGTCGGCTTTGGTCGGCGCATTGGGCGCATTTGCGTCCGGAACGCTGCCGGAAGCCCCGGCGTCGGCCGGCTCAGCGGGCGCGTCGGAAGCTGTACCATTTTTAGGGAATTTCAGAT
>DAIMHB010000633.1:0-1057 GCA_036723545.1 Beijerinckiaceae bacterium | reverse complement strand
GTCCAGGCTCAAAGTCACACGCAGCTTGGTTGGCTGCTTCTGTTTGCCACGCCCTTTGCTGATTTTTTCAGCTAGATCAGGAAAAACCTCCGCAAAGGGGCGAGCCTGCTCCATATCGGAAGGCGTGAGTTCAGAATTATCGGAGACATTGTCCCAATCGGCAGCGCTATAGCCGCGCCCCTCGACAAATTGTGCGGCGGGTTTAGATTTTGTCATGCACAAATGTCCTTTCCTGAACACTAGCAGTCCGCATAGAAATAACGGAGAGGGCTTCAGAGCCAAGTGGTTTGAAAATAACAACAATAATTTTTCGTCGCTGCAGCCACCCAACCGCTTTATATCTACCCGATTGAGCCGGAATAATGCGTGAATTCATAAAAAAATCAAAATCCAAACGGGCAAAATCCAACCCATGCTTGTCAATATTTGCCAGCCGTTTTGGTTCATCCCAAACTATTTCCATAACCCATTATATCGACACTCAAAAAAATTTCAATTAAATTGTAGCGACAAAATAAGTCAAAATATCTTCCCCACTGGACAAACACGCGCCCCCGCGCTGATATGAGCAAAACGTGAGGAAACAATGCTGCACATAACCCCCGGCTTTGCGCGTATCGGCGAAGAAAATGCCTTTGCTGTTCTGGCCCGCGCCACCGAGCTGATGCGTCAGGGCCGTGACATCATCAACCTCGGCATTGGCCAGCCCGATTTTGCCACCCCGCCGCATATTGTCGAGGCGGCCATCAAGGCCCTGCGCGACGGTCACCACGGCTATACGCCAGCCACAGGCATTCTGCCGCTGCGCGAAGCGGTGTCCGCCGATTTGCACCGGCGCTTTGGCGTCGAGGTCTCGCCCGAATTGGTAATGATCGTGCCGGGCGGCAAGGTCACCATGTATATGGCGATTCTGATGTTTGGCGAGCCGGGTGCCGAAATTCTCTATCCCGACCCCGGCTTTCCGATTTATCGCTCAATGATTGAATATACTGGCGCAACGCCGGTGCCTGTGCCGATCCGCGAGGAGAACGGTTTTGCCTTTTCCGCCGAAAAAACC
>DAIMHB010000632.1:0-1058 GCA_036723545.1 Beijerinckiaceae bacterium | reverse complement strand
CCCTTATACATGGCGCCGATCTGCGGCACAGTGACATGGCTCTCGTCAGTAAAGACAAGGGCATTATCAGGCAGATATTCAAACAGGGTGGGCGGCGGCTCGCCCGGCGCGCGGCCTGTGAGATAGCGCGAATAATTCTCAATGCCCGCACATACGCCGGTGGCCTCCAGCATTTCC
The DNA here is from genome assembly GCA_036723545.1 of Beijerinckiaceae bacterium. Lineage (GTDB taxonomy): Bacteria > Pseudomonadota > Alphaproteobacteria > Rhizobiales > Beijerinckiaceae > JANXSV01. Next base: position 881 of record DAIMHB010000632.1, on the reverse strand, counting down.
AGATCGAACATGGTGCGCCGCTCAAGGCGCTGCGCCTCCAGCAGGCGGCCCGAGTCATTGAGCACCTTCAGGCGGGCTTTCAGTTCGTTTTTGATGCCGGCAATGCTCTGCAACAGGGTGGGGCGCGGCGTGACATAATGCGAATTGGCGTAAACCTTGACGAGTTCAAGGTCTTCGGTTTTTTTGCCGGTCAGCGGGTCAAATTCCTGAATCGACTCGATTTCATCGCCAAAAAAGCTGATGCGCCAGGCTCTGTCTTCATAATGGGCCGGAAACAGCTCAATGACATCGCCGCGCACACGGAAAATGCCGCGCGAAAAATCGCCCAGACTGCGCTTATATTGCAGCGCCACGAGGTCCGTGATGATCTGGCGCTGATCCACCCGCTCACCCACCTTCATCGAGAAGGTCATGGCCGTGTAGGTTTCCACCGAACCAATACCGTAAATGCAGGAGACGGAGGCGACGATGATAACATCATCACGCTCCAGCAGAGCGCGGGTGGCGGCATGGCGCATCCGGTCAATCTGCTCGTTGATCGAGGATTCCTTCTCGATAAACGTGTCCGAGCGCGGCACATAGGCCTCCGGCTGGTAATAGTCGTAATAGGAGACGAAATATTCCACCGCATTGTCGGGAAAGAAGCTCTTGAATTCACCATAGAGCTGCGCCGCCAGCGTCTTGTTGGGCGCGAGAATCAGGGCCGGGCGCTGCGTCTCCTTAATCACCTGCGCCATGGTGAAGGTTTTGCCCGAGCCGGTGACACCAAGCAAAACCTGATCGCGCTCCCGCGCCTCAATGCCCTTCACCAGTTCGGCAATGGCGGTGGGCTGGTCGCCCTTCGGCTCATAATCGGAGACGATTTTGAATTTCAGCCCCCC
>DAIMHB010000631.1:0-1059 GCA_036723545.1 Beijerinckiaceae bacterium | reverse complement strand
AGGCAATAGAGAAACAACAGCCCTGCCGACACCTGCAAGGCATAATCCGGGCCGACACGGTCATTGCTGTGGGTTACCGCCAGCGCATATTGCGTGAACATGAAACAGCCGAGAAAAAAGCCGATCAGCGGCAGAAATCCGGCCGCACTGGCGGGCAATTCAACCAGCACCACCTCGCTCAGCATGGCCCCGATCACCATGATCAGCAGTACCTTGCGCCGCTCAAACACATCGGACAAACGCCCCACTGGCCAGACCGCAAGGGCAGAGCCTGCCACAACCACGGTCATGAATGTGCCGATCTGGGTCGCGGATAAGCCCACGCCAACCCCGTAAACCGCCGCCAGCGACCAGAACGAGCCATTGCACAGGCCGATACAGGCGGCTGCGGCTGCGCCTGCCGGTGATTTTTTCATCAGCCAGACCACCTGAAATTTCAGGCTTTTGGGCTGGGCAGGCGGGTCGGATTGTGTGAAGCACATTGGCAGAATGGCCAAAGCAAAAAACACTGCGCCAACAGAAAAAAGGTGGAAGCTCTGCGCATCATCCAGCGTGAATATCTGCTGGCCGATCGCACTGCCGCCAAAGGTCACCATCTGATACAGCGCATAGGTGCGCCCGCGTGTTGAGGCCTCCGCTGTATTGCTGACCCAGACTTCGATCACGGCGTAAAGTCCGGCAAAGCAAAAGCCGACAATGGCCCGCAGGCTCATCCAGGCCAGCGGATTCAGAATGATCGGAAACATCAAAGCGGCAATGATCGAGGCCGTGGTGAAGGCGGCAAATGCGCGGATAAAACCGGCCCGCCGGATCAGCCGCGGCGCGATGATGGTGCCCGCCAGCATTCCGACAAAATAGGCCGAACCGATCATCCCGATCAGCTGGTCGGGAAAATGCTCCAGCTTGGCGCGGTAGGGCACCAGCGTGTTCATCAGGCCATTGCCGGCAATCAGCACAAGCACAGAGGATAAAATGGCAAAAAGGGCAGACAGTTGGCGCAAGACATATCCGATCAAATCAACACGGCCAGTCTGCCCGAATTTTCAGATAATTCTAGCA
>DAIMHB010000630.1:0-1062 GCA_036723545.1 Beijerinckiaceae bacterium | reverse complement strand
GGAACCGCAGGTGGGGCAAGCGGAGCGCTCCATCACAGCGGTTTCTTCATCCGTGAAGCTGGGGTCAGCCGCAGCCACCATCGCGTCCACAAGGTCAACAGCCTGAATTTTACCGCGCAGATTGACCTTGCCCGCCTCCATCGGCCCGCCGGACACGAAAATGGTCGGAATATTCAGCCGCAGCGAGGCCATCAACATGCCGGGGGTGATTTTATCGCAGTTTGAAATGCACACCAGCGCATCAGCACAATGGGCATTGACCATATATTCCACGCTATCGGCAATAATCTCGCGCGACGGCAGGCTGTAGAGCATCCCGTCATGGCCCATGGCAATGCCGTCATCCACCGCAATGGTGTTGAACTCCTTGGCAACACCGCCTGCCGCCTCGATCTCGCGGGCGACCATCTGGCCAAGGTCTTTGAGATGCACATGGCCGGGCACAAACTGCGTGAAGGAATTGGCAATGGCAATGATCGGCTTGCCAAAATCGCCATCCTTCATGCCGGTGGCGCGCCACAGGCCGCGCGCGCCCGCCATGTTACGCCCGTGGGTGGATGTTCTGGAACGATATGCTGGCATAATTAGCCCCTGTGCTCAAAAAGAAAGATCAATCTGGCTAATCCTGCGTGACCAAAAAATCAACTGCCAAGACACATATGCCAGCATGTGCATGACAGCTATTTAGAGCAGGACTGGGGCATATCAACCGGTTTTTAATCCTTCGCCCGCATGGCGGGCACCAGACGTTCGCTTTTCAAGGCCTCGGCCACGCCCTCGCGCCCCGCCTCGTGATATTCTGCATCCTCATTGACATTCCACACATCAAATTTGCGGGCACCGGCCAGAATATTCTCCACGGTGAGCATGGCTGTCATCATGGCATGGTCCTGATTGTTATATTTATGCATGCCGTTGCGCCCCACCAGATGCAGGGTCGGAAAACGCGACTCAATTTCAAGCCGCAGCGCAGTCACATGCGCGCGGTAAGCGTCATCATAGACCGGATAGGCCTTGGGCTGGCGCACCACCACGCCGTCCACCACGTCACTGGCCTTGATC
>DAIMHB010000629.1:0-1066 GCA_036723545.1 Beijerinckiaceae bacterium | reverse complement strand
GATCAACGGGGAGAAGGACAGGATGAGGGGCTTGGAATCATAAAAATGCCCCTCATCCCACCCTCTCCCCGCGCGGCGGGGAGAGGGAGACGTTTCCACCTAAAAACAGCATGCTCTAAGGCAAAACTGAGCTTCACGCCACGCGGGTGCGGTCAAATTCACCGCCCTTGCGGTAACGCTGCAAATAAGCGGGGGCAACAGCCTCGAAAGCTGTGGGCGTAATTCCGAGACCGCGCAATGTATGGCCCAAAGCCTCTGCCGCGGGCGACACAATATTGTCGGTTTCCAGCAGAGTCACCTGATCACGGGTGGTGAGAAATTCCGGTGGCAACAAGCCGAGAGAAACTGTGTTGAGAATTTCCGTTGCCAGAGCCATGAGGCGCGCACCAGCAAAAGGCACCGGCAACAGCAGGCGCTTACGCTCGGTCTGAGCCAGAACAAACTGCATCAGGCTCTTGAAGCTGGCGACTTCCGGCCCGCCAAATTCATAAACCGTGCCCGGCATGCCCGCACCGCTCGCCAGCCTGACCATAGCCTCGGCAATATCCCCGACAAACACCGGCTGAAATTTGGTTTCACCACCACCGATCAGCGGCAGGGCCGGCAAAATACGGGCCAATGTGGCAAAGCGGTTGAAAAACGTATCTTCCGGCCCGAAAATCACCGAGGCACGGGTAATCATCGCCGCCGGAAAGGCCTCCTGCACCGCCGCCTCGCCGCGCCCGCGGCTGGCTGCCGCCACCGAGGCACTGTTGACATCCGCGCCAATGGTCGACATGTGAATCAGTGCAGGCACGCCCGCCGCTGCGGCTGCGCGCGCCACGCCCCGTGCGCCAAACACCTGCACCGCCTCAAACGACTGGCGGCCGGACTGTGTCAGCAGGCCGACAAGATTGATGACGAGATCCGCCCCCTGCACACCGCTGGCCACCGAGGCCGGATAGCGCAGATTGGCCTGCACCGCCTGAATTTGTCCGACCCCGCCCAGCGGCTGCAAATGAAACGCCAGATCAGGCCGACGCACCGCCACACGCACCCGCCAGCCCTGCTTTGCAAAGGCGCGCAC
>DAIMHB010000628.1:0-1079 GCA_036723545.1 Beijerinckiaceae bacterium | reverse complement strand
TAACCAGAATTGATATTTTATGATGAATTTTCTCCTATGAATTTGAATGCGCAGCGCAAACAGGGCATTGCCATGCTGGTGGCCTCGGCCACCTGCTTTGGCCTGAATATTCCTTATGCCGGTCTTGCGGGCCGGCTGGGCTTGCCCGGCCCTGATGTGGTGGCCATCCGCGTGCTGTTCATGCTGGTTGTTCTCGGCGGTTATATGCTGCTGAACAAAATTCCGCTGCATATTGCCCGTGCTGATCGCAAGATTGTTCTGGCGCTCGGGCTTGCGTCGGCGATGGTGGGTATTTGCTATGTGTCGTCCCTGAGCTTTATTCCTGTGGGGCTGGCGGCAATGACCTTTTATACATTTCCGCTGGTTATTCTGATGTTGAGCCCTCTGGTGGAAGATGTGCGTTTGTCCAGCATGATCTGGCTGGCCTGTGCGCTGACCCTTGGCGGGATCGGACTGGCCATCGGCCCCGGTTTTACACATCTTGACTGGCGCGGGCTGGCGCTGGCGGGCTGTGCCAGTCTGGCGGCGGCCAGTCAGTTTTTTCTGGCAGCGCGGGGCCCGGGCGGTGGCGGGCTGGCGATGATTTTCTGGCTTCAGGTGATCATGCTTCCCTTTGCGCTGGTCACGTCGATCGTTTTTGGTGGGCCTGTCCCGCTTTCAACGTTCCATCTGGCCGCATTGCCGCTGACGCTCGCAACATTGGGGGCGGCCATCGGCCTCGTCTGTCAGTTTGTGGGTATGCCGCGCATTGGCGCGACAGCCGCAGGCCTCATATTCTGTCTGGAGCCGATCATCTCAACTCTTTTTTCCGGCTGGCTGCTGGGTGATATTCTCAGCCTGACCCAATATATTGGCGCAACGCTGGTGCTCTGTGGTATTATCGTTTCACTTCTCAATCCCGTACGGCGCAAAACAGCATGATCCACCCCCTTCCTCTTGTTGTGCTCACCGGTTTTCTGGGCGCGGGCAAAACCACTCTCCTCAACCGCCTGCTGGCGGATGAGGCCTTAAGCCGGACGCTGGTCATTATTAATGAATTTGGCGAAATTCCGCTCGATCACCTGTTTGTCGAGGCTTTG
>DAIMHB010000627.1:0-1081 GCA_036723545.1 Beijerinckiaceae bacterium | reverse complement strand
CTAAGATGAGGGGCTTGGAATCATAAAAATGCCCCTCACCCCACCCTCTCCCCGCCAGCGGGGAGAGGGTGACGGTTCCATCTAAAGGCAACAGACTCTAGATCAGCCGCCATCCGCGACAAAACCAGCGGCCACAATGGCGGCACTGGCCGCAGCCTCGTCATTGTCCGACGTATCGCCCGAAACCCCCACAGCGCCGAGAATCTGTTTGTTCGCATCCCGGATCAGCACGCCGCCGGGCACCGGCACCATGCCGTTTTCGGCCAGTTCGACAGCAGCGCCCATGAAATGTGGCCGTTCAATGGCCATGGCGTGCTGGCGGCGCGTGCCGATACCCAGCGCCACTGCGCCATAGGCTTTGCCGGTGGCAATTTTCCAGCGCAGCAAGGGGCACCCGTCTTCCGCCACCAGTGCCATCATCGCACCGCGCGCATCAAAAACAGCAACGGCCATCGGATTAAAATTCTTCTCGCGGCAAAATTTCAGCGTGTCCGCAATGATGTTCCGGGCAATGGCAGAGGTGAGGGACATAGCAGGCTCCTTAATATTCATCAGAGACTGTATTGCGTTGGCGCGGGGCAAAGGTCAAGTATTCTGCACCATATCGAATGGGCATGAACATTGACATTTTATGCGCCTGCGCAAACATAGCGCCCTCACACCTGCAAAAGAAGCCTTCCATGCCCGAATTGATTGCCCTTGGCGAACCGATGTTTGAACTCAACCAGACGCAGGGGCGCGATTATCTGCCCGGCTTTGGCGGGGATACGTCCAATGCCATCATTGCCGCCGCGCGGCAGGGGGCAAAATGCGGATATCTCACCGCGATTGGCGCGGACCGCTTTGGCCGTGATTTTCTCGATCTCTGGGCGCGTGAGGGGGTGGATACAACCCATGTGATGGTCAATCCGCAGGCCCCGACCGCCGTTTATTTTGTGCATCACGGGCCGCAGGGACATGAGTTTTCTTATCTGCGCGCCGGTTCCGCCGCCAGCCTCTATGGGCCGCAGGATGTGCCGGTTCAGGACATAGAGGCGGCACGCTGCCTGCATGTATCGGGTATTTCACAGGCTATTTCGCA
>DAIMHB010000626.1:0-1082 GCA_036723545.1 Beijerinckiaceae bacterium | reverse complement strand
ATGCGCATCGCTTATGCGCAAAATGAGGTGGCTGAGGGCTTCACCCGCGCCAAGTCGGAGGCCAAATCCTCTTTTGGCGATGACCGCGTTTTCATTGAAAAATTCATCGTTGACCCGCGCCACATCGAAATTCAGCTCATCGGCGACAAGCATGGCAATGTGATTTATCTGGGCGAGCGTGAATGCTCGATCCAGCGCCGCAATCAGAAGGTGATTGAGGAAGCGCCAAGCCCGCTGCTGGACGCCGAAACCCGTAAAAAAATGGGCGAACAGGCGGTGGCGCTGGCCAAGGCTGTGGATTATGATTCGGCCGGCACGGTTGAATTTGTCGCCGGACAGGACAAGAGCTTCTTTTTTCTGGAAATGAACACCCGCTTGCAGGTGGAACATCCGGTGACAGAACTCATCACCGGTGTTGATCTTGTCGAGCAGATGATTCGCGTGGCCTATGGCGAGAAGCTCGCCTTTAGCCAAGATGATGTGAAGCTCACCGGCTGGGCTGTGGAATCGCGCGTTTATGCCGAAGACCCGACCCGCTCGTTTTTGCCCTCCACAGGCCGCCTCATCAAATATCGCCCGCCTGCTGAGGGCAGTGAAAACGGCATTACCGTGCGCAATGACACTGGCGTGTTCGAAGGTGGCGAAATCTCGATTTATTATGACCCGATGATCGCTAAGCTGGTGACCCATGCGCCCACCCGCCTTGAGGCGATTGAGGCGCAGGCGCGGGCGCTGGACGCCTTTGTCATTGATGGCATCCGCCACAATATCCCGTTTTTGTCGAGCCTGATGCAGCATAAGCGCTGGCAGGCGGGGCGTCTGTCCACCGGCTTCATCAAAGAGGAATATCCCGATGGCTTCAGCCCGCTTCGGGCCGAAGGCGAAGTGGCGCATCGCATTGCTGCAGTGGCGGCTGCGATTGACCATGTGCTCAACCTGCGCAAGCGCGAAATCTCCGGCCAGATGCGCACGCAGCGCAGCGTCACTTTTCAGGAAGAGCGCACGGTTGTGCTGAAAGACCAGAGCTTTGACATTGTCATGACCTCCGGAAGCGACGAATTTACTGTCGCTTTCACGGGCGG
>DAIMHB010000625.1:0-1086 GCA_036723545.1 Beijerinckiaceae bacterium | reverse complement strand
GTCCGCAGGCGGCAATCGCCCCGCCATATTTGGCGGAGGCCAGCACATTGGCCAATGTATGCGAACCCACAGAATCGACACCGGCAATCCAGCGCTCCTTGGCGAGAGGACGACCGGGCGAGGACAGCTCCTTGCGCTCAATAATCTGGCTGGCACCAAGGCCTTTGAGATAATCCGCCTCCTCCGGGCGGCCCGTCACAGCAATCACCTGCCAGCCGAGCTTGGCGAGGACAGCCACCGACACTGAGCCAACCCCGCCAGCTGCCCCTGTGACCACCACAGCCCCCTGATCGGGCGTGAGGCCATAATGTTCCAGCGCCATAACACAAAGCATGGCGGTATAACCGGCGGTGCCGATCGCCATGGCCTGTTGCGCGCTCAGGCCTTGAGGCAGCGGCACCAGCCAGTCGCCCTTGACGCGGGCCTTTTGCGCATAGCCGCCCAGATGCGTCTCGCCGCAGCCCCAGCCATTGAGAATGACAGAGTCGCCCGCTTTAAAGGCTGGATTGTCAGAGCTTTCGACCACACCGGCAAAATCCACACCCGGAATCATCGGAAAACGCCGCACCACCGGCGATTTGCCGGTGATAGCCAAACCATCCTTATAATTCATGGTGGAATGGGTGACATTCACTGTCACGTCGCCATCCATCAGATCGGCGTCGGTCAGTTCGACAATGCCAACCTTTTGCCCGGCCTCGGTTTTATTGATCTGAATAGCCCTGAACGACATCAACAACTCCACAGATTAAGCCGCCGCGCCCAGCGGTTCACGTTGCACCGGTTTCTCGACAATCGGCATATTGATCAGCGCCGAAGCTACACCAAGCGCAATGGAAAGCCACCAGACGATGGTATAAGAGCCGGTCTGCTCACGCAAAATGCCCCCCAGCAGCACCCCTAAAAATCCACCCACCTGATGCGAGAAAAAGGCAAAGCCATAGAGCATGGCCAGATAGCGCGTGCCAAACATCAGCCCGATCAGACCCGATGTCGGGGGTATGGTGGAGAGCCACAACAGGCCGGTCAGCGCGCCAAATATATAGGCGGAGGCATTGCTCACCGGCAGACTGATAAAAATAACCG
>DAIMHB010000624.1:0-1112 GCA_036723545.1 Beijerinckiaceae bacterium | reverse complement strand
GCGCAGATCCGGCCGCAGTCTTTGCTGAATTGCGCGAGCGCAAAAATAGAGCCTGACGATGGACGCCGCGCATATCATTACCCTTCTGGCGCTGGAGCCGCATCCCGAAGGGGGCTATTACCGCCAGACCTTTCAGGACAGGCCCGAGGGCCAGAATGGCCGCGCGGCCTCAACCCTGATTTATTTTCTGCTGAAGGCCGGACAGGTTTCAGCCTGGCACAGGGTCGATGCCGCAGAGGTCTGGCATTATTATGCCGGTGCGCCCCTGCAACTCAACATCGCCCAAGACACGACCATCACTGAACACATGCTGGGCATGGACCTGATGTCCGGCCAGCGGCCTCAGGCTATTGTTCCGGCCCATGTCTGGCAAAGCGCGCGCAGTCTGGGCGAATGGACACTTGTGGGCTGCACTGTAGCTCCCGGCTTTGAATTTGAACATTTTGAGCTGGCGCCCCCAGACTGGCAGCCAAATGCAAGTAAAAAATAATATGTAAACTCGCCTTTAACGGATAAAATTTTATCATCCCGAAATAGATTCAAGATGATAACGCTCAGATAACAATAAATCTGTGTATGCGCACCAGAACACATCAATGTCTGAGCTGTTTTCATCTGGATACATCAAAATACAGTGCTGTATTCGGCTCTGAATGAACATTGAATCAGGACATCCCCGTGAGTTCTCAGGATAAGTTTCACCGCCCGAGCTTGATACTCAAAAAAAGCATTGCCGAAGTGGTGGGCCATCACAGCGCATCAGGCACAGTGACCCCTGGTGCGCAACAGCGTTACACGGAACCTGCGGCGACGCCTGTTGCGCTTCGGGACACGGTAAACCATGAAGCGCTGAACATTCTGAAATCCATCGGCGAGGTCACATATTCCTGGGACATGACCACCGATAAACTCGTCTGGGGCAGCAATATTTCCGATATTCTGCCTCATGTTGCATTGGAGAGCCTCGCAACAGGCATGGGCTTTGCCGAATTGCTGCACACAGACAATCAGAACTCGCGCTATGCGGCGATCAAAGACTCGTCCCGCCTTGACACCGGTCAGGGCGTTCCCTATCAGGTGTATTACTCCATATCCTACCCGCAGGGTAAAGC
>DAIMHB010000623.1:0-1115 GCA_036723545.1 Beijerinckiaceae bacterium | reverse complement strand
GGTAAGCAAGAAATATAGCCTCGTTAAAGCAACGGGGCTTAGGATGAAAATCTATATAACAATCGCATTGACTGCACTTTTATCTGGCTGCGCGACACAATATGAGCCGAAAAGCATGAGTGGCGGCTATTCTGAAGTGCGTCTGAACGAAGATACCTATCAGATCAGCGTGGAGGGCAATGGCTTTACCTCACGCGACCGCGCCCGCAACATTGCCCTGCTGCGCGCGGCTGAACTTACCCTGAATTCTGGCTATGGCCGCTTTGTCATCGTTGAAAAAACTCTATCCATGGACACCGTTGGTAAAGAAGACACAGACATTTATAAATTCAATCATATGACCCTTATCACAGGCGGCGAGGCCATCCGCCGGCCAGACGGTTTGTTCACCATTCGCATGGTCAGGCCGAAAGACCCTGATTTTGCCACTGCCTATGACGCCAAGCTGATCGCAGAGCAGCTTCACGCCACACTGACACCGCAACAGCAGGAGAATTAGGCCTCCTCACCCTGAGGCAGGGCAAGGAGGCATGTCTGTCTCTATTCCGACAGGGTCATCAGGCTGGCATTGCCGCCTGCAGCCGCCACATTGATGGACACAACCTGTTCGGTGGCAAAGCGGCGCAAATAGTTCGGCCCGCCCGCCTTGGGGCCGGTGCCGGACAGGCCCGCACCGCCGAAAGGCTGGGTGCCGACCACAGCGCCAATCATATTGCGGTTGACATAAATATTGCCGACGCCGAGCGCATCCACCACCCTGGCAATGGTTGAGTCAATGCGCGAATGCACACCCAGGGTCAGGCCATAGCCGGTGGCCTCTATCGCCTCGCAGATCTGCTCCAGCTGGCCCGCCTTATAGCGCACAATATGCAGGACGGGGCCGAACACCTCCGCTTGCAAATCGCCCACCGCTTTCAGCTCGAACATATGCGGCGCAAGATAGGTGCCGCCATTTTTGGGCGCATCGGCAATTTTAACCTCGCGCGCGCTGCTTCTGCGCATCGCGGCCACATGCGCCTCCAGCCGCTCCAGCGCTGTGCGGTCAATCACCGGGCCGATATGGGTGCTCACCTCGCGCGGATCACCGATGTTCAGCTCGCGCGCCGCCACTGCAA
>DAIMHB010000622.1:0-1131 GCA_036723545.1 Beijerinckiaceae bacterium | reverse complement strand
CACATTTGCATCCGTCACGGCCAGCGGCCCGCCGCCGCGATAGCTTTTCGGCCCCGGCTTTGCCCCTGCCGAATCGGGCCCCACACGAAAACGGGCGCCGTCATAATGCAAAACCGAGCCGCCACCGGCGGCCACGGTGTGAATCAGCATCATCGGCGCGCGCATCCGCACCCCGGCCACTTCGGTTTCAAAGGCGCGCTCATAAGTGCCGTCGAAATGCGCGACATCGGTGGAGGTGCCGCCCATGTCAAAGCCGATCACCTTGCTAAAACCGGCGCTTTTTGCCGTTTGCGCCATGGCCACCACGCCGCCCGCCGGGCCGGAGAGAATCGCATCTTTGCCCTGAAACAAATCGGCTGCGGTCAGGCCGCCGGAGGACATCATAAACATCAGCCGCGCGCCGGAATGTTCCACATCCAGCTCGCGCGCCACCTGCGCCACATAGCGCGCCAGAATGGGGGTGAGATAGGCATCCACCACCGTGGTGTCGCCGCGCCCCACCAGCTTGATGAGAGGCGAAACCTCATGCGAAACAGACACTTGCGCAAAGCCGATCTCGCGGGCGATTTTGGCCGCCAGTTGCTCATGCGCGGCAAAGCGATAGGCGTGCATGAACACAATAGCAACGGCGGCAAAGCCTTCGGCCTTGGCGCTCAGCAGCGCCGCGCGTATTTCAGCTTCATCGGGCGCGCGTTCAATCGTGCCGTTCGCCAGCACGCGCTCATTGATTTCCACCACGCCGGCATAAAGCTGCTCCGGCTTGATGATATTCTTGGCAAAAATTTGGGGGCGGGCCTGATAGCCAATCTCCAGCGCATCGCGGAAGCCCTTGGTGGTGACCAGCAGGGTTTTATCACCCTTACGCTCCAGCAGCGCATTGGTGGCAACCGTGGTGCCCATTTTCACCGCGCCAATGCGGCCCTTGGGAATGGGTTCACCGGTTTGAAGGCCCAGCAGATCACGAATGCCCTGCACGGCGGCATCATTATAGGCCGCGGGATTCTCAGACAGCAATTTATGTGCATGCAGCGTGCCGGAGGGGTCGCGGCCAACGATATCGGTAAAAGTGCCGCCGCGATCAATCCAAAAATCCCAAGTGCTCTGTGCCTGCCGTGCCATGAATGTGTCTCC
>DAIMHB010000621.1:0-1139 GCA_036723545.1 Beijerinckiaceae bacterium | reverse complement strand
TCCTCGCCCGGCATGGCCTGCGCCCGCATCCGGGTGCGCAGCCGGCCCGGATCCACCGACATCACCTTGATAGGTGTTATATTGACAGTTTCAGCGGCATAAGTGCGGGATATGGCGTCCAATGCGGCTTTTGAGGCTGCATAGGGCCCCCAGAATGGGCTGAACTGGGCGCGGTTGCCCGCACCAGAGCTCATCAGAATGACGCGGCCAGCGTCTGACGCGCGCAACGGCAGGTCGAGAGCGCGGATCAGACGCCAGTTGGCCGTGACATTGGTGGCAAATACATTGTCCCAGTCTTTGACATCCACATGGGCCAGCGGGGTGATGGGCCCAAGAATGGCACCATTGCCAATGAAAATATCGAGCTTGCCCCAGCGCTCGTAAATGGCGGCGCCCAGTCGATCGAGTGCGTCAAAATCCTTGAGATCGCAGGGCACCAATGTCGCTTCACCACCCTGCGCTCGGATGTCATCATCCAGCTTTTCCAGTGCGCCCTGTGTGCGCGCCAAGGCGATAATATGCACACCATTTGCGGCCAGTGCCAAAGCCAGCGCCCGGCCAATACCACGCGAGGCACCTGTGATCAGGGCGACGCGATTGTTGAGAGAGGGGATCATCTTTTGTCTCTATTCCACCAGCATCGATAATTGTTGACTTTGACCTTCATGCTGTATGTCGGCCAATGGCGTCGGATAGTCGCCGGTAAAGCAGTGGTCGGTAAACTGCGGCTGCGCCGGATTGCGCCGCGCCTCGCCCACCGAGCGGTAAAGCCCGTCAATCGACAGAAAGGCGATGGAATCACATTGGATATAATCGCGGATCTGGTCGAGTGTATGGGTGGCCGCGAGCAGATTTTCCCGCTCCGGCGTGTCAATGCCATAAAAATCGGGATGTTTGATCGGCGGCGACGAAATGCGGAAATGCACTTCCTTAGCGCCGGCCTCGCGCATCATCCGGACAATTTTGACCGAAGTTGTGCCGCGCACGATGGAGTCGTCCAGCAGGATAATGCGCTTGCCCTCAATCACTGACCGGTTGGCGCTATGCTTCATGCGCACGCCGATTTCACGAATGGCCTGTGTCGGCTGAATGAACGTGCGGCCAACATAATGATTGCGGATGATGCCCAGCTCAAACGG
>DAIMHB010000620.1:0-1140 GCA_036723545.1 Beijerinckiaceae bacterium | reverse complement strand
GCGTGATTTCTAATCCCAACCGCCCGCTGGCCTGAGCTGCCGAGGCTTTGGCCTGACTGCGCAGCGCGAAAGCATCCTGATCGGCGCGGGAAATGGCAAAATCCTCTGCAACATTTTCGCCGGTTTCCGGCATGGACTCAACGCCATATTGCGCTTTCATCAGCGGGTTAATGAAGCGCCAGCCGATGGTGGTGTCGTGAATTTCGGCATGTCTGGAAAAAGCGCTGTCGGCTTTGGGCATGACGAAGGGCGCGCGCGACATGCTCTCCACGCCGCCCGCAATCATCAGTTCCGCCTCGCCGGATTTGATCGCCCGCGCCGCCATGATCACTGCATCCATGCCCGAGCCACACAGCCGGTTGATGGTTGTACCGGAAATGCCGACCGGTAGGCCTGCCAGCAGCAGCGACATGCGGGCAACATTGCGGTTGTCCTCGCCCGCCTGATTGGCGCAGCCGAACATCACATCGTCAATCGCCTCCCAATCCACCGACAGGTTGCGGGCCATGAGCGCGCGCAGCGGGAGCGCACCCAGATCATCGGCCCGCACCGAAGCCAACGCACCGCCAAAGCGGCCTATGGGGGTGCGGATATAGTCACAGATGAAAACGTCGGTCATGTCAGAGTTCCGGTGCGATCAGATCAGCGATGGGGCCGGAGAGCCGCACTTCGGCACCGGTCAGGGATGTGAGAGTCAGGCAGAGTTTAAAACTGTTGCCTGCTGATTAAATTGATATTTAAGCCATGGCAATCAAAAGCAACGTTCTGGCCACTCTGAATGCTGTTCCGAGCATCAGAATGGTTCGGATGGTCGTGTTGAAACGATATTTTAAGGCCTGCACATATCATAATCTCTTGTCACGCAATTTTGGAGCAAAATCCGATGCCCGTTATGATCGCCATTTCCCCGGGTGAGCTTATCGACAAAATGACCATTCTTGAAATCAAGATGGCCCGAATCCGCGATGAGGCCAAGCTGGCGAATGTGCGACATGAATATGAGACGCTTCAGACCATGTTCACGCAGCAAATTGCATCCAGCGACGCCCTGCGCGCGCTGACGGCTGAACTGAAGGCCATCAATACAGACCTTTGGGATATTGAGGATGATATTCGTGATCTGGAACGCAGCAAGGATTT
>DAIMHB010000619.1:0-1141 GCA_036723545.1 Beijerinckiaceae bacterium | reverse complement strand
AAAATATCCCGCTCCTTGACATTGGGCAGGTCCAGATAGACCTCCAGCAGCTGGATTGTGGCAATGGCCAGAATCGAGCCCAGCAATTTCAGTTTGAGGGCCGAAAAGTCGATCTGGCTCATCCACACCGGCCAGTCGGCCGCAGCATCCCGCCGGAACGCGGTGATGAAATTCTCATAGCCGGAGATGATGACAATCACAATCAGCGAGGCCAGCAGCGTCAGGTCCACCAATTTCAGCAGGTCTATGGTCAGTGCGCTCTCGCTGGCTGTGGTGACATGCAGCATCATTTCATAAAGATGAACCCCGCCCTTATAGAGCAGGAGGCACAGACCCAGCCCCAGCATTCCATAGAATGGAGCGAGCAGCCAGCGGCTGAGCAGCAGGCTGAATTGCAGGGCATGTCTGGCGCGGGTGTTCATGAGTGATTCTTAACGTTGCGCAAATTGCCTACTCCGCGGCACTCACGCCTGTGCCTATAGCGCAGACCACACCCGTACCGCCCAGCCCGCAATAGCCGCGCGGATTTTTGGCCAGATATTGCTGGTGATAGTCCTCGGCAAAATAAAACGGCGGCGCATCGAGAATTTCGGTCGTGATCGGGCCGTAATGCTGTGCGGCCAGCGCTTGTGCATAGACCGCGCGCGAGGCTGTGGCTTCAGCCTTTTGCGCAGCGCTGGTGGCGTAAATGCCGGAGCGATATTGCGTGCCCGTATCATTGCCCTGCCTCATGCCTTGAGTCGGGTCATGATTTTCCCAGAAGGTTTGCAGCAACCGGCTGTAAGAGATCCGTTTTGGGTCAAACACCACGCGCACCACCTCATTATGTCCGGTGAGGCCTGAACAGGTTTCATCATAGGTCGGGTTTGGCGTAAAGCCGCCGGCATAGCCTACCGCGGTGCTATAAATGCCCTCGCCCAGTTGCCAGAATTTGCGTTCGGCCCCCCAGAAACAGCCAAGGCCGAAATAGGCGGTCTCGAATCCTTCCGGCACAATGGCAAGAGGCGTGCCCAGCACAAAATGGGTGGCGGGTATAACGATAGGGTCCGGACGGCCGGGCAAGGCCTGCGCGGCGGTAGGCATAAGAGCACTTTTGCGAAACAGCATGGCTTTCACTCCGTATCTTCATGCAATATAGATC
>DAIMHB010000618.1:0-1143 GCA_036723545.1 Beijerinckiaceae bacterium | reverse complement strand
GATGCGGGGCAGAGCGTTCAAATTCTTCCGCCACGGTGCGAATCAGCAGCTTGCAGGAATACCAGCCGCCGATACAGGCCATATCAAAGGGCGCGAGCGCGGCTTTAAGGGCATTGACCTCACGCGGAAACTTATTGCCCAGCTCCATGCCGACAATGCCGGCCTGTCTGGCTTCGGCAAGGCAGGTTTCCAGCGGCGTATCGCCCCCGATTTCCTTCAGGTCATCATTGGACCAGATAATCGGATTGGCACCAATACGGATCATGTTAATCTCCAATATGTTGCGCTTTGAGCGCCTGTTCGTAATGTTTGCGGGCTTTATTCACAGTTTCGCGGGTTGAAACGGCGGGCACAGCCACATCCCACCAATGTCCACCGGCATCTGTCGAAATCTTCGGGTCGGTGTCAATGACAATCACCTGCGAATTGCGGGCCGCCCGGGCTTTGACAAAGGCGGCTTCCAGATCGGCAATGCCGGACACTTTCACCGCATCGGCGCCCAAAGCGCGGGCATGGGCAGCAAAGTCGATGCTCGGCGTCACCACCTGATATGAATCTTTAAGCAGATTGTTGAACGGCGCGCCGCCTGTGCCGGCCTGCAGGCGGTTGATACAGCCAAAGCCACGGTTGTCGGGCAGAATCAGGATGATTTTGGCATCCATCATCACCGCCGTGGCCAGCTCGCTGTTCATCATCATATAGGAGCCATCCCCCACCATGCAGATGACCTCGCGGCTCGGGTCTGCCAGTTTCACGCCCAGAGCCCCGGCAATCTCATAGCCCATGGTTGAAAAGCCATATTCAAAATGGTAGCCGCCCGGCGCGCCCGCCTGCCAGAGCTTGTGCATTTCACCCGGCAGACCACCTGCCGCGCCCACAACCACATCCGAACCATGGGTATGGCGCTGGATCGCGCCGATCACCTGTGCGTCGGAGGGCAGTTCAGCATTGGTGGGCGCGGTATAAGTGGCGGCCACCTCAATCCATTTGGCCTTTTCAATTTCGGCCATTTTGCTCCAGCTGGCCGGTGCGCTCCAGCCTGCCAATGCGCCGCTGAGCGCGGCAAGGCCAGCCTTTGCATCGGCCACCAGCGGCAGAGCGCGGTGTTTGCTGGCGTCAAAGGGCTGCACATTCAGGCCGATG
>DAIMHB010000617.1:0-1150 GCA_036723545.1 Beijerinckiaceae bacterium | reverse complement strand
CAGCCTGAAAACATGGGAACATATGGCACGGGCGCTGTCGCCTCTGGCCAATAATCCCGCCAGAAACCATGTCGAGCCGATTATTGAAGCCCGCCACATGGCCAGCCATCAGGCCGCCGCACTTGAGGGCCATACGCGTGGCTTCATCGCGGTGCAAAACGGCTGCGACCATCGCTGCACCTTCTGCATCATCCCCTATGGGCGCGGGCCATCACGCTCGCTGGGCATGGGCGCGGTGGTGGAACAGATCAAAACGCTGGTCAATCTTGGCCAGAAGGAAGTGGTGCTCACCGGCGTTGACCTGACCTCTTATGGTTCAGATCTTCCGGGCAGCCCGAGGCTGGGCAATTTGGTGCAGGCCATTCTGCGCCATGTGCCCGACCTGCCGCGCCTGCGCCTGTCCAGCATTGACTCCATCGAGGCGGATGAGGCCCTCATTGACGCCATAAGCGATGAGCAGCGCCTGATGCCGCATCTGCATCTCTCGCTTCAGGCGGGGGATGACCTTATTTTAAAGCGGATGAAGCGCCGCCACAGCCGCGCCGATTCGGTTGAATTTTGCGCCCGAATCCGCAAGGCACGGCCAGACATCAGCTTCAGCGCCGACCTGATTGCCGGTTTTCCGACCGAAACCGAGGCCATGTTTGCCAATACGCTGGCACTGATTGAGGACTGCGGCCTGTCCTTTGTGCATGTTTTTCCCTTTTCGCCGCGCGCCGGAACGCCCGCTGCCAAAATGCCGCCCGTGGCAGCCCGCGAGATCAAATCCCGCGCGGCGCGGCTGCGCCAAGCCGGAGCGGCGGCCTTTCAGCGTCATTTACAGGCGCAGGTGGGCAAAACCCTGCGCGTTTTGAGTGAGCGCGGCGGCATGGGCCGCGCTCAAGATTTTACGCCGGTGTTTCTGGGCGATGTGGAGCCGAATCTTCTGCTGGACGTGACCATCAGCGGGCAGAATGGCAAGGCGCTGCTGGCGCAGCAAGAGAATTCACCCCGCCCAGCCGCACAGCTTTAACCTTGCCCACATATGCTCCGGCGGCGGGGCCTCCACCACCACCGGCGGTTTGTTTTTCGACAAGGGAATGGTGATGTCGCGGGCGTGCAGGTGCAAAGGCTCGGCCTGCGCCGTGCCATAAATCGGGTCGCCATAAAT
>DAIMHB010000616.1:0-1152 GCA_036723545.1 Beijerinckiaceae bacterium | reverse complement strand
GCTTTAATGTGCGCGACCGGGTGTTTCATATCAAATTCGGCCCCGGCCAGATCGCGGCCATTGATGGCAACAAGCTGACTGTGGATTTTGACAAAGCCGGGCGCAAAATGGTGCTGGACAGCTTTGTGCAGCGGGGGTGAGGCTGACGCACTCTTGCCCCGCCGTTAAAATATGCCCCAGATGGTGCCGGTGGCTATGCCCTCGTCATTGAGGATTTTGGCCGGAATTTCTGTAATCATTTCAATTTTCTGATTGGGCGCGGTGAGCTTTTTTTGCAGCGCGGTCTCGGCCACCTGCCGTTCAGCTATGGCGACCATATAGCTCGCGCGGTTTATCTCGCCCCCTGAGCCGGGCGAAGTTATCACAGCACTCCATCCGTTCGACATGATCATAATCCTTACAAGATATTGTAATCATTATAATATGTTCAAATGGTCTGCCGCGCAACAGGCCCGATGTCTTTCAGGCGGATTTGCGCGCCAAGCCATTGTTTTCATTTTGAATTATACGATAAAAACCGTAACAGGAGATTAACGGTTCCCGTTAAATGTGAATGATACGCCGCAATGGGGGCGTGGAGGCTCCCGGCAGGGGGTGACATGCCGGGAGCGCTGAAGATCACAGGCCGAGGATGCTTTCGGCGCTGGTAAAGGGCAGGGCGTGGGCCTCGGCCACGGCGGCATAGGTCACCTGGCCTTCGTGCACATTGAGGCCGGCGCGCAGATGTTTGTCCTCGCTCAGCGCCTGTTTCCAGCCTTTGTCGGCCAGCGCCAGCGCGAAGGGCAGGGTGGCATTGTTCAGCGCGAAGGTGGAGGTGCGCGCCACGGCGCCGGGCATATTGGCGACGCAATAATGCACCACGCCATCCACCACATAGGTGGGTTCGGCATGGGTGGTGGCGCGTGAAGTTTCGGTGCAGCCGCCCTGATCAATGGCCACATCGACGATGACCGAGCCGGGCTTCATGGTTTTCAGCATGGCCTTGGTGATGAGCTTGGGCGCGGCCGCGCCGGGAATCAGCACAGTGCCGATCAGCAGATCAGCGCGTTTGGCCAGTTCCTCGATCGCCGAGCGGGTCGAGAAAATGGTGCGCACGCCGGTGCCGAACTGCGCGGAGAGGCGGCGCAGCACTTCAGCCGAGCGATCCACCAC
>DAIMHB010000615.1:0-1156 GCA_036723545.1 Beijerinckiaceae bacterium | reverse complement strand
CCGGAAATCAGCTCCGCTCCGGCAGTTTTGGCCGCGGTTTTGAGTGTGTCCGGCAGGGTCTCGCGCGGGTCAATATAGGCGGCAACCGCTATGCCCGCCGCCTTGAAGCTGTGCAGCGTCGAGATGGCATCATCATTATTGCCGAAAATCACGGCCTGCGTGCCCGCCTTGACGCCATAGCGCGTGGCATAAGCGCGCGCGGCATTGGCTAGCATCACATTCGGGCGGTCATTGTCGCCAAAAATCAGCGGTCGCTCAATCGCGCCTGCCGCCAGAATGGATTGGCGGGCGATGATGCGCCACAGGCGCTGACGTGGCTCAAAGGCAGGCGGGGTGGCCACATGGTCATTCACCCGCTCCAGCGCGGCATAGGTGCCGTGGTCATACACGCCAAATACGCAGGTGCGCCTGAGCAGGGTGACATTTTTCAGCCCCCGCAATTCGGCAAGGGTGCTTGCCAGCCAGTCCAGACCGGACGGACCGCCGAAATCATAGGTCTCGCTTAAAATGCGCCCGCCAAAGGCAAAATCCTCCTCCGCCAGCACCACGCGCGCGCCGCTGCGCGCGGCGGTCAGCGCCGCCATCAGGCCGGAGGGGCCGGAGCCAATGACCAGCAGATCACAGTGAAAGGTCACTTTGTCATATAAATCAGGGTCGGGCTGGCCGGAGGCGCGGCCTAAGCCAGCAGCGCGGCGGATCAGCGGTTCATAGAGCTTTTCCCAGAAGCTGGCCGGCCACATGAAGGTTTTATAATAAAAACCGGCGGCGAAAATGGGCGCGGCAAGTGAGTTCACCGCCATCAGGTCAAATTTAAGGGAAGGAAAGCGGTTCTGGCTGGTGGCTTCAAGGCCAGCATAAAGCTCTGCGGTGGTGGCGCGGGTGTTGGGCTCGCGCCGTGCGCCGCTGCGCAGTTCCACCAGCGCATTCGGCTCCTCGAAACCTGCCGAAAGCACGCCGCGCGGGCGGTGATATTTGAACGAGCGGCCCATCAGCCGCACGCCATGGGCAAGCAGCGCCGAGGCCAACGTATCCCCCGGATGGCCTTGATAGGTCTTGCCGTCAAAGGTGAAATCGAGGCTGGTGCTGCGGTCAATCTGCCCGCCGGTGCGTGTGCGGAACGGCTGTGTCATGGCGCGCACTCTGCATTGAATAAGGA
>DAIMHB010000614.1:657-1156 GCA_036723545.1 Beijerinckiaceae bacterium | reverse complement strand
CCCGCAACACCGGACAAAACCGCACCGATCAGGAAGCCAACCGCCACTTTACCGCCCAGCAAGGCATAAAGCAGAACAAAAATCACCACACCCACAGCACCGATAGAAATATATTGACGCTTGAGATAGGCTTGTGCCCCTTCTGCAATGGCAGCGGCAATTTCCTGCATCCGCTGTGTGCCCGCATCTGCGGCCAGAACCTGATTAACGGTGACAACACCGTAAATAATTGAGAGTAAGCCCCCCAACAGAATGAGCCAAATCACTGACATTGACGTTCCATCTCCTGTTATTTTTAGCAAATGCTTTCACATCCACATTGTGCTCCGTTGTGTGTTCAGAGCTTATGATGCAATGTTGCATGAAAGTTTCTCTTGCGGCAATGCACATAAAGACAAAACAAACCATATTTTACAGGAAAGACGCAGGGCTTGGCATGGGCTAGCCCGCGCAAGGGTTCAAAACCAAGCTAAAAATGCGAAAATGACGCTTTATCAAA
>DAIMHB010000614.1:0-647 GCA_036723545.1 Beijerinckiaceae bacterium | reverse complement strand
TTATCAAAATGTTGCGGCTTAGAATCAGCACCAAGAAACACCGTTTCACCGGCGCTGAACACCTCTCCAACGCAGGCCAAAGCCAGCCCCGCCTCGCGGCTTGCGGCCTCGAATGCCACACAATGGTGCGGCGCGACCGCCGCCAGCAGTTCATAATCATCACCGCCGGTCAGTGCGTCGTCAAGCACATGGGGCGCATGAGCAATGGCGGCCCGGGCGGCCTCGGACAAAGGCACATCGGACAGCACCACATGCGCGCGCGTCTGCGACACACGCATCATCTTGCGCAGGTCACCGACAAAACCATCTGAAATATCCATGCCTGCATGGGCATAGGCCTGCATCGCCTGTGCCAGTTGATTGCGCGGCTGCGGCAGCAGATAGCGCTGCACCAGAAATTCACGCGCTTGCGAAGGCAATGCGGCAATCCAGCCCCGATCTTCCGGCGCATTCATGCGAATTTTGAGCCCCAGCGCCGCATCGCCAATGGTGCCGGTGACATAAAGCCTGTCTCCGGCCTGTGCGGCAAAGCGCTTCACCATTTTACCCTTTGGCACAAGGCCCAAGGCCGTCAGGGAAAGAGTCAGCGGCCCCTTGACGGTATCGCCGCCCAATAATTGAAAATGAAAGTCCCGCACATCCTGCGC
>DAIMHB010000613.1:0-1156 GCA_036723545.1 Beijerinckiaceae bacterium | reverse complement strand
CATCATAGACCACGCGGTTGATGCCCTTCACCTCATTGATGATGCGGGTGGCGGCGCGGCCTAAAAAGTTCATGTCATAGGGGAAGAAATCCGCCGTCATGCCATCGACAGAGGTCACAGCCCGCAGCGCGCAGACAAAATCATAGGTGCGGCCATCGCCCATCACGCCGACCGTGCGCACCGGCAGCAGCACGGCAAAAGCCTGCCAGATCACATCATAAAGCCCGGCCTTGCGAATTTCATCGAGGTAAATCGCATCGGCCTTGCGCAGAATATCGAGCTTTTCCGGTGTCACGCCGCCGGGCAGACGAATGGCAAGGCCGGGGCCGGGGAAGGGATGACGGCCAACAAAGGCCTCCGGCAAGCCCAGCTCACGCCCCAGAACGCGCACCTCGTCCTTGAACAATTCACGCAAGGGCTCCACCAGTTTCATCTTCATGCGGGCAGGCAGGCCGCCGACATTATGATGTGATTTGATCGTCACCGAAGGCCCGCCGGTGAAGGACACGCTTTCAATCACATCGGGGTAAAGCGTGCCCTGCGCCAGAAAATCGGCACCACCCAGCTTTTTGGCCTCCGCGTCAAACACATCAATGAACAGGCGGCCAATGATTTTGCGCTTGGTTTCAGGGTCAGCCACGTCGGTCAGCTCATTAATGAACAGCTTCTGCGCCTCAACATGCACCAGCGGAATATTGTAATGGTCGCGGAACAGGCGCACCACCTCCTCCGCCTCGCCCATACGCAGCAGGCCGTGGTCAACAAACACACAGGTGAGCTGCGCGCCAATGGCCTCATGCAGCAGCAGCGCCGCCACGCTGGAGTCCACGCCGCCAGAGAGGCCGCAAATCACCCTGCCCTGCCCCACCTGCGCGCGAATGCGTTCAATGGCAGCGGCGCGGAAGGCGTGCATCGACCAGTCAGATTTTATTCCGGCGATGTTATGCACGAAATTGGCCAGCAGTTTCGCCCCGTCCGGCGTATGCACCACCTCAGGATGGAACATTGTGGTGTAGAAGCGCCGCGTTTCATCTGAAGCAATGGCGAAGGGAGCGTTTTCGGATGTGGCCTTGACGGTGAAGCCTTCGGGAAGCTGCGTCACGCGGTCGCCATGGCTCATCCATACCGGATAGGACTGGCCGACGCTCCAGATGCC
>DAIMHB010000612.1:0-1161 GCA_036723545.1 Beijerinckiaceae bacterium | reverse complement strand
TGGAGCGTCTCATGATAGATTTAGAAACACGCATTTTGCAGTTGCGGCATAAACAGGCCTGTATTGCCATGCAACTGGAGTTAAAGCGCATTGCGCTGACCTATGACTTTAAATATTCGCCCGATCAGCCGCGCGATGATCATGGCCGCTGGACAAGCGGCGGTGGGGCGGGGGCTGCGGCAGATTATGCAACCGCTCATGCGAAGGATAGACAAACCGGTCAATGTGCGAAATATGTCCGCGCGGCTTTAAATAATGCTGGTATTCCGCTGACACCACCGCCCACTCGTGACGGGGCGAATGCGCCTTGGGCGCGTGATTATGGCCCGCAGCTGGAGAAAGTCGGCTTTACACCCATTGTTGATGAGCCGGGCACCAATGGTTTGAATGCAACCTATCCACCGCCTGACTATATGCCGCAAAAAGGTGATGTCGCGGTGATGGATCCGCCAAGCACAAGCAGGATTCCTGCCGGGCATATTGCTATTTATAATGGTGATCAATGGGTGTCGGATTATAAGCAGAATTTTGGTGCAAATGGCATGTATCCAAATTCAGATTATCGTATGCAGCGCCCTTCTTACATAATTTACCGTATGTCTCAATGATGTTTTTGAGACATATTAAAAGATATGATGCTGAAAATGTAATTATCACTTGGGTGATGGTGCAGGCATTTAAAACCGTCTAATTTCCACTCAGAACCGTGTTTAACAAGTTTAAAAATCTCAAAATTAGCATCATTGATAATTGCTATAGTATTTGTTTCAATGATTGTTTTTGGATATGTAAAACCACGATCATATTCGCTGCAATCCACTGGATTAAAGGGGAAGCCACAGGGTTCACTGGAGTAATGAGCCGGACATTGTGATGTTGGTGTGCGAAACTTGGTCGTTTTTAAACTGTTGAAAAGTTCAGGAGTTATATCCACGAGTGCTTCTGGACTTTCATTAAGGTAGGTTGGATATATTACTTTATTCTTTTGAATCCAAGGAACATCCTTAATAATAAAGAGGTCTGAGGGTCTTATTGCCCATTTTTCGTCTTCGTCAAACCCCTCAAATTTATTGAGGGTTCGTTGCAAGAATTTCTCCGCCTCAGTGTATGCAGGGTGAAAGCCTTGTTTTTTAAGCTGCGCTTCGGCGATTGTTCCAGGCT
>DAIMHB010000611.1:0-1163 GCA_036723545.1 Beijerinckiaceae bacterium | reverse complement strand
TCCCGACTCTCTGCGCCATGGGCCGGAGTGTGCGGTCACCGGCCTTGCCAGTGACAGCCGCGCCGTTCAGCCCGGTGATGTGTTTTTTGCGGTGCCCGGCACCCATGCCGACGGCCTGACCTTCGCGCCGCAGGCCATTGCGGCGGGGGCCTGCGCCATTGTTTCGACACAAAATATGCAGGCCTTGCAGGCGGCATATCCCGCTCTGGGCTTTGTGCAGGTTGAGGATATGCGCGCCGCGCTGTCACAGGCGGCGGCACGCTTTTACCCCGAACAACCCGCGACGATTGTGGCCATTACCGGCACCAGCGGCAAAACCTCGGTGGCCGCTTTTGTGCGGCAAATCTGGCTGCACGCCGGATTTCAGGCCGCCTCGCTCGGCACCATCGGCATTGTCGCGCCTGATGGCGCTGTCTATGGTTCGCTGACCACACCCGATCCGATCATGCTGCATCAAAGCCTGCACCAGCTTGCCGGAAAAGGCGTAACCCATCTGGCTCTGGAGGCCTCCTCGCATGGCCTTGACCAGAAACGGCTGGACGGGGTGAGGCTCAGCGCGGGCGCTTTCACCAATCTCTCGCGCGACCATCTCGATTATCACGCCGGTTTTGAGGATTATCTTGCGGCAAAAATGCGCCTGTTCAACACGCTGCTGCACAAGGGCCAAAGCGCCATCATCGACGCTGACAGCACGGTCGCGGCTCAGGTTCTGGAAGTTTGCCGGCACAATCAGCTCGATATTTTCACCACCGGCATTCATGGCACCGGCCTCAGGCTGATCTCCAGCCATATTCACGGACAGGGCACCGCGCTTGAAATTGAATATAAGGGCACCAGCTTCAGCCTGTGCCTGCCGCTGCTGGGTGATTTTCAGGTCTCGAATGCTTTGGTCGCGGCGGGCCTGTGTCTGGCTACCGGCTGCGACATCAGCACTGTTGTCTCGGCGCTGGAGCAGATCAATGGCGCACCGGGACGGCTGGAGCGCGTTGCCAGCGTGAAAGACGCGCCGGTTTTCATCGATTATGCCCATAAGCCCGATGCGCTGGAAAAAGTGCTGCAC
Source organism: Beijerinckiaceae bacterium (assembly GCA_036723545.1). Taxonomy (GTDB): domain Bacteria; phylum Pseudomonadota; class Alphaproteobacteria; order Rhizobiales; family Beijerinckiaceae; genus JANXSV01. The sequence goes on along the minus strand of DAIMHB010000611.1, from coordinate 103 downwards.
ACCTTGCGCCCGCTGACCAAGGGCCGGATCATCGTCGTGTTCGGCTGTGCCGGCGACAGGGATGCCGGCAAAAGGCCGATTATGGCTGATATTGCCCAGCGCC
>DAIMHB010000610.1:0-1168 GCA_036723545.1 Beijerinckiaceae bacterium | reverse complement strand
GCTGGAAGCCACCCTTGAGCTGATGAAATCCGGCGCGGTGATTGCCATTCAGGATATGGGCGCGGCGGGCCTCACCTCCTCGGCGGTGGAAATGGGCGCCAAGGGGGACCTCGGCATTGAGCTTGATCTTGACCTCGTGCCCTGCCGCGAAACCGGCATGAGTGCCTATGAAATGATGCTCTCGGAAAGCCAGGAGCGGATGCTCATGGTGTTGAAGCCGGGCATGGAGGCCATTGCCGAGGCCATTTTTGTCAAATGGGGGCTGGATTTTGCCGTCATTGGCAAGACCACCGACACTTTGCGCTTTGTCATTAAGCATGGCGGCGAGGTCAAGGCTGATCTGCCGATTAAAGAGCTGGGCGACGAAGCCCCGCTCTATGACCGTCTGCATGTGCCCACCCCGAAACAGCCGGTGCTGAATGCGGCCAGCATTGTGCCGCCGCTGTCCCCTGCCGATGCGCTGATCAAGCTGATCGGCTCGCCCGATTTGTGCTCGAAGCGCTGGGTCTGGGAGCAATATGACCATATCATCTCCGGCAATGTGGTGCAAAAGCCGGGCGGTGATGCCGCCGTTGTGCGCGTGGGCGACGGGCCGAAGGGGCTGGCCTTCTGCACTGATGTGACGCCGCGCTATTGCGAGGCCGACCCTTTTGAGGGCGGCAAGCAGGCCGTGGCCGAAAGCTGGCGCAATCTCACCGCTGTGGGCGCACTGCCGCTGGCGCTCACCGACAATCTCAACTTCGGCAATCCCGAAAAGCCGGAATATATGGGCCAGCTGGTCGGCTGTATTCAGGGCATTGGCGCGGCAGCTTCCGCGCTGGACTACCCCATCGTCTCCGGCAATGTCTCGCTTTATAATGAGACGCAGGGCAAGGGTATTTTGCCCACCCCCTCCATTGGCGGCGTCGGGCTGGTCAGAGATGTCACCAAAATTGCCACGCTGAATTTCAAGCAGGCGGGCGAGGCCATTCTGCTCATTGGCGAGACAAAGGGCTGGCTGGGGCAATCGGCCTATCTGGCTGAAATTTGTGGCCGCGAGGAGGGTGCACCACCGCCCGTGGATTTGGCGGTCGAGCGCAAAAATGGTGATTTTATCCGCGGGCTTATTGGCGCGCAGCAGGTCAGCGCAGTGCATGACCTTTCCGATGGCGGGCTGGCGGTGGCGCTG
>DAIMHB010000609.1:0-1172 GCA_036723545.1 Beijerinckiaceae bacterium | reverse complement strand
CCGACAATCGCCCGCACCGCCCCGTTCGGCTCCATAATCACTGTTGCGCTTTGTTTGGCGTGATAACGCGGGCCAGAATCGCGCAAGGCATCCTCGATCGAGGCTTCCGCCTTTTTCTGCAACCCGAGATCAAGGGCGGTGCGCACCACAAGCGTGCGCTCGGCGCCAAAGGCCCCGGTTTGCGCCAGACGCTTCACCTCGTCATAGGCCCAGTCGAGATACCAGTCGGGCGTCACATTGGCCTGCCGGTCGATGGCCGTGGCCGGATTTTTGCGGGCGGCAAACACTTGGCCCTCGGTCATGAACCCGGCATCGACAAGATTGCTGAGCACATCATTGGCGCGGGCGCGGGCTGCGGCCAGATTGACATGCGGCGCATATTTGGTCGGGGCCTTGAAAAGTCCGGCCAGCATGGCACTTTCAGCCAGCGTGATATCTTTGATCGACTTGCCGAAATAAAACTCCGCGGCGGCCTGCGCCCCGAATGTGCCCGCGCCCATATAAACACGGTCAAGATAAAGTTTGAGGATTTCGCGCTTGGACACATGGTGTTCCAGCCAGAGGGCCAGAAACGCCTCTTTGATTTTACGCTCGATGGATTTTTCATGCGTCAGAAACAGGTTCTTGGCCAGTTGCTGGGTGATGGTCGAGCCCCCCTGTGCGGCACGCGAATTTTGTGAATCCACCATGATCGCCCGGGCTGTGCCCACAATATCTATGCCGAAATGATCAAAAAAGCGCCGGTCCTCCGTCGCCAGCACCGCCTTGATAAAATAATCCGGCCATTGCTCAAACGGCACAGAATCATCATGCAAAATACCGCGACGGCCCACCTCATCGCCATGACGGTCAAGAAAGGTCACAGCAATATCCTGCTTTTTCAGCCAGTCATCCGAGGTTTCGTTGAAAGCGGGCTGCGCCAGCATCAGGGCCAGCACTGCACCGCCAAGACAGAGCGTCAGCGCCTCGCAGGCGATTTCATTCAGCAGCCAGGTCAGGCCGGAAACATAAAATCGATCCATAAAATGCGAAAAACGAATATAATATTCCGCTGAACGCTGGCCGCTCTCATAGAAAAAAGCATCAATCCATGAGTCAACCGCCAGAAGGCCATAACGCAAAGCCTTGACCCATCGCTGCGATGTCTGGTGATGTGCCACGCCTGCCGACCC
>DAIMHB010000608.1:0-1173 GCA_036723545.1 Beijerinckiaceae bacterium | reverse complement strand
GCTCACCTCGAAAGACATGAACGAGACCTTTCTGGCCTTTCCCCGCGCCACATGGCTCAATATTCCCAGCCTGATCTGGGTGGCGCTGATTGTTTCAACAGCACTATGGATGATGTTTCGCCACAGCCGGATCGGGCGCGGGCTTTATGCGGTGGGCGGCAATCCGGTGGCGGCGCGCTATTGCGGCATCAACATCGCCCGCCAGCAATTTTTTGTCTATACGTTGGCCGGGGCCATTTCGGGCCTCACCGGCTATCTCTGGGTGTCACGCTATGGCATTGCCTATACGGATATTGCGCAGGGCTATGAACTCACCATTATCGCGGCCTGCGTCATCGGCGGCGTGTCGATTGCGGGCGGCATAGGCTCGGTTTCCGGCGCCTTGCTGGGCGCGCTGTTTCTGGGCGTGATTGTCAATGCGCTGCCCGTGATTGATGTCTCGCCCTTCTGGCAGATGCTGATTTCCGGCGCGGTGATTCTCGCCGCTGTCATTGTCAATGCCCGGTCTGAAAAACCCCTCGGCAAGCTGATCCTGCGCGAGGCCAGACTGAAGGCCGCAGGGAGCGAAAAATGAGCCCGACACAGCGTTATCATGTGCTTGACCGCCCGCCCGCCAGCCTCTCCGGCTTTTTGCTGCGCTGGGAGGTGATCCTGGTCGGGCTTCTGCTGGTGGTGATTGCGGTTAACACCGCCATTTCGCCTTATTTTCTCGATATTTACAACCTTTCGGACGCAACCTTCAATTTTTCGGAAAAAGCCCTGCTGGCGCTGGCCATGGCGCTGCTGATCATCGCGCGCGAGATTGACCTCTCCGTCGCCGCCATTATCGCGGTCTGTTCACTGACCATGGGCCTTCTGGCCAAAGCGGGCTATGGCCCCGGGGCGCTGATGCTGGCCGGACTGGCGGTGGGGGCGGCCTGCGGCGCGGTGAATGGCGCACTGGTGACGCTGTTCAGCCTGCCCTCGATTGTGGTGACCATCGGCACTATGTCGCTGTTTCGCGGGCTGGCGCAGGTGGTGCTGGGCGATCAGGCTCTGACGAAATATCCGGCAGGATTTTCAGCGCTGGGGCAGGGCTATATTCTCAACTCTGTGCCGGTTCCCAATTCCTTTGTGATTTTTCTCGTTCTGGCGGCACTCTATGGCTTTGTGCTGCACCGCACCACGCTCGGG
>DAIMHB010000607.1:0-1173 GCA_036723545.1 Beijerinckiaceae bacterium | reverse complement strand
GACCGGCTTTATGATGGCGTCTGTCAGTACGGATGCCGGTTTGCTGCGCGCGGGAGCACGGGCCGAACTGGCGCTGGCGCGGCCAAACACAGCGCAGCCTAACACCAAAGCCGGCTATTAAGCCAGACCCAGAAAGCCCTGCACCAGCATATACAGGCCGATGGCGCACATCAGCAGGCTGGACAACATCGGCAACCGCCTGAACCAGACATTCTGCGGCGACACATGTGCCTCGGCATGGCGCAGGCCCCATGCCGCCAGCACGCCAACACTCACCAGGGTGCAGGCCAGCCCGACCGAAAAAGCCGCAACCATGGCCGCGCCCAGCACAAAGGCCTTGAGCTGCACACTGATCAACAGAACTGTGATCGCCGCCGGACAGGGCAGCAGACCCGCCGTCAGCCCGAAAATGGCAATCTGCCCGCTGGTGGCGGACTGTGTGCCAAACCGCGCCGCAATCTCGCGCGCATGGGCCGCGGCATGGGCGTCCTCATCCTCATGATGATCATGGTCGCAATCATGGTCGTGATCATGATGGTGCGCATGATCATGGTGATGGTCATCCTTCGGCAGCAGGCGCGAAAGCGTCCACAGCGCCAGTGCAATTATCATCACACCCGAAACCAGCAGCAGATAAGGCTCGATTTTTGAGGCCATCAGGTCGGAGCCAAAATAAAGGCCGGTCAGCGCCACAGCCGCCACCACCAGCGAATGCGAAAACGCCGCGCAGACACCCAGCAGCACGGCCTGCATCATCGTGCCGCGCACCGCGATGATGAATGCTGCCATCATGGATTTGGAATGGCCGGGCTCCAGCCCGTGCAAGGCCCCCAGCAGCATGGCCAGCGGCAGATAGACCCAGCCATGACCTGCCCCGCCGCTCAGTAAAGCTGCAATGTCCGGCATATTATCCCTGCACCTTCACGCCAAAATTTTGGGCCAGAAACAGGCCGCCATGGGTAAGGCCACCATTGTCAATCGAATGACCCATGCGCAGGGACATGTGCCATTGCACCGGCACATCACTGGCGGCCAGATTTTGCGCCGACATAAACAGCGCATCCACCGGAATCACCTGATCCTCATCGCCATGCACCAGCAGAACGGGCGGCGGCGCACCCAGCCCCGCACGGGCCGCTTTCAGATGCTCCGGCCCGACCAGAATGCCGGAAT
>DAIMHB010000606.1:0-1174 GCA_036723545.1 Beijerinckiaceae bacterium | reverse complement strand
CAGTTTTGTGCGCGCTGTGTGCTCCATCGGCACAGACTGGCCGAGATTTTCAAGCGCTCTCATCAGGGCGGCGTCATCAAGCTGTGTCCATTGCGCCAAGGTGTCGAAAATGCGGGACGACATATTGGCCGCCGCCACCTTTGTATAGGTGAGGCAGAGAATGCGCGCCGGATCAACGCCGCTCAGCAGCAGGCGGATGACGCGCATGGTCAGAACATAGGTTTTACCCGCGCCAGCATTGGCTGACACCCAGGCCGAGGTGCGCGGGTCAGAGGCTTCGGCCTGCCGCGCGCGGGTGGCGGATGGAATTTCCACGCGGCTCATGGCTCGCCCTCGTTGTCTTCATCCAGCACCGACCATTCCTTGTAGCGGGAGAGATGGTCATAAGCGGCATATTTTGAGGCAAATTTCGGAAAGGGGCGCGGCAGATAAGGGGTCTCTTCGCGGCGATATTCGTCGAGCATATCGACAAGATGTTCAAAATGTGTGGCGGCCAGCGCGTCAAGCTCTTCGTCTTTGGCTGCGGCCTGTGGCTTGGCGGCCTCACGCTCGCCCAGCTTCACATAAAAGGCATGAATATCCTTGGCTTTCGGCACTTTAAACGCATTCAGGCGCGCCATCTGCGCCTCCAAGGTGAGTTGCGGCGCAAAGCCGACCTTGATTTCCTTGGGGCTGGGAAGGCTGCCGGTTTTAAAGTCGATCAGCGTCAGGCTGCCATCCGTATGATATTCAATGCGGTCGGCTTCGGCACTGAGGGTGAAGGTGCTGGCATCGGCAAGCTGAACCGGCAGAACACCACGGATTTCGGTGTGAATCTCCACAATCTGTGCGCGGCGTGCCTGTTCCCATTGCAGAAACTGTCGCAAAATCCGTTCAATTTTGACGCGGTCAAAGGCCTGAAAAATCGGATTGTCCCACACCAGCTCAAACTGACTGCGGGCCAGATCGTGCAAAACAGGTTCGGCGGCAAGAGGCAACGGGCCTTTGGGAAAAGCGGTTACAAAATCTTGCAGGATTTTATGAATTTTAGTGCCAAATTCGCGGCTTTCCAGATCCGGCTCCAGCGCATTCAGCACATTGAGCCGTAAAATCCGCTCGGCATAAATGGCATAGGGGTCGCGGCGCAGGGTTTCGATTTTGGTGACGCTCAGGCCTGTCGGGCGCAGCCGCAGGG
>DAIMHB010000605.1:0-1187 GCA_036723545.1 Beijerinckiaceae bacterium | reverse complement strand
TCATGCCGCCGAGCAGCTCACCCGCGAGCAGGCCCGTGTCGCCGCGCTGATCGAGCCGATGCGGGCGGCAGCCATTGTTGAGCGCAGCCTTGCGCTCGTCACCTTGGTGGATGCGATTTTGCAGCGCTACCGGCAGATCAATGCCCGCCGCTCCAAGCTGGATTTTGATGATCTGATCGGCAAAACACTGGCGCTGATTTCGGGGCCGGGCAGCGCATGGGTTCTGTTCAAACTCGATCAGGGCATTGATCATATTCTGGTGGATGAGGCGCAGGACACGTCACCACCACAATGGAAGCTGTTTTCCGCGCTGGCCGAGGAGTTTTTTGCCGGACGCGGCCAGCGCTCCATCCCGCGCAGCTTTTTTGCCGTGGGCGATGAGAAACAATCGATTTATTCGTTTCAGGGCGCTGCGCCGCAGCTTTTTGCGCAAAACCGTGAAGAATTCGGTAAAAAAATCAAAAATGCCGAGCAAAATTTCAGCGCGGTGACACTGGATCTGTCGTTTCGTTCCAGCCCGCTGATTCTCGATTTTGTCGATAAGGTGTTTGAACCCGCGCAGAATGCCCATGGCCTCTCCTTCGGCGCAGACAGCAGACCCGCGCGCCATACGGCCCTGCACCGCGCCCTGCCGGGGCTGGTGGAAATCTGGCCACTGCCCGAACCCGCCCCACAGGCTGAGCCGGAAAACTGGCGTCTGCCGCTCGATACATTGCAGGCGCAAGACCCGAAGGTGCGCCTTGCCGAGCAGATTGCCGGACAAATTGCCCGCTGGCTGGCACCCGACAGCTCGGAGAGCCTGACCGATAAAGCCACAGGCCAGCCGCGCCCTATCCGCGCCGGTGATATTCTGGTGCTGGTGCGCTCGCGCAATGCGTTTTTAGTGGCCCTGAACCGGGCGCTCAAGCACCGCAATGTGCCGGTGGCCGGTGCCGACCGGCTCAAACTGAATGAGCATATTGCCGTGCTGGATCTGCTGGCTGTGGGCCGCATCGCCGCCCTGCCGCTGGACGATTACAGCCTCGCCTGCGTGCTGAAATCCCCCTTGTTCGGCTTTGATGACGCGGATCTGATTGCGCTGGCGCCGGAGCGTAAGGGCAGCCTTCTGGAGGCGCTGCAACAGGGCAGCGCACCCCATCAGGCCGCCGCCCGACGGATTACGTCATGGCAGCTTTGGGCGCGTGAAC
>DAIMHB010000604.1:0-1189 GCA_036723545.1 Beijerinckiaceae bacterium | reverse complement strand
CCGTCAGATAGTCAATATGGAGTTCGATGGCCGAGCGCACCGCCTGACGCAAGGCCTCGACGCCGCGCCGGTGGCCTTCCAGACGCGGCAGGCCCTTGGCCGCCGCCCATCGGCCATTTCCATCCATGATAATGCCGACGTGCATCAGGCGACTCTCTTGTGTTTGACGGTATTGACGGACGGGGTCGCTCAGATCTGCATAATTTCTTTTTCTTTGGCTGCAAGCGCCGCATCGACATCGGAAACAAACTGATCGGTCACCTTCTGGATTTCAGTGGTCAGGCGTTTCTCGTCATCCTCGGTGATCAGCTTATCCTTCAAGGATTTTTTAAGCTGGTCAATGCCATCGCGGCGCACATGGCGCACCGCCACACGGCCTTCCTCGGCATATTTATGGGCAATTTTCACCATTTCCTTGCGGCGCTGCTCGTTCAGCTCCGGCATACGGATACGCAAAATCTGGCCCTCAACTGTTGGGCTCAGGCCGAGATTGGCATCACGAATGGCCTTATCCACGGCGCTGACCATGCCTTTGTCCCACACCTGCACGGCCAGCGCACGCGGTTCAGGCACAGTGACGGTCGCCACCTGATTGAGCGGCATGGTCTGACCATAGGCTGTCACCATCACCGGCTCCAGCAGTGCGGCAGAGGCGCGGCCTGTGCGCAGCCCGCTGAGCTCCTGCTTGAGCGACTGAATCGCCCCCTGCATTTTGCGTTTGGTTTCAGCAATATCGAATTGTGTGCTCATGATATGACCTGTTTCTTTTCACTGTTCTTATAAGTATAGCATGGATTTTTATGCAAGGTGAACTAGGGCATAACCACAGTAAAGCGCCCCTCGCCCAGCAAAGCCGCGGTAATCGAACCCGGCTCCTTCAGGGCAAAAACAATGATCGGAATGCCGTTTTCACGCGCCAGCGCGAAAGCTGCCGTATCCATTACCTGCAATTTCTTATCAATGGCCTCGTCGCTGGTGAGCTGCTCATAGCGCACCGCATTCGGGTCTTTTTTCGGGTCTGCCGAATAAATGCCATCGACCTGCGTGGCTTTCATCACCGCATCGCAGGAGAGCTCTGCCGCGCGCAGCGCCGCGCCGGTATCGGTGGTAAAAAACGGATTGCCGGTGCCGCCTGCCAGCACCACAATCCGCCCCTTTTCGAGATGGTTGAGCGCCGCCTGGCATGAAT
>DAIMHB010000603.1:0-1193 GCA_036723545.1 Beijerinckiaceae bacterium | reverse complement strand
CCAGAAACTGGCGCGCGGTGGCCATTGCCGATGTCACATTGAGAACCGGGCGTAGCCGCACAATGGCAAAGCCGTCGGGCCCATCATCAATGCCGTCCGCCTCAGCCAAATCCGCCTGAACCGGCGCCTCCGGGGTGGTGTGTGGCCCATTCTGCGCTGCATCTTCGGAGTGCGGCTGGGCCGGTTCCTCCGGATCTAACCCATCTTTGAGATTTAACACTTCATCCATATTTAAAACTCCTGCCAATCATCTTTTTGTTCTGCGACCGACTTCACAATGCTCAAAGGTCTGAATTCATGCCGGGGTGGCGAGTCCTTGGGCTGGAACACATGCGGAACGGCTTTTTTCATGGCCTGACGCAGATTTATGTCCCCCTGCCAGAAGTCCTTTTTCTTCTGCCAGAGGCCTTTCCTGTCCGTATCCTGCGGAACCGGAGAAAGCTCATGTGTGCCGGAGGGCGAAGCCTGCCTGTCAGCACTCGTATTGAACTGGGCAACCAGAGCCATCAACGCCTGGCTTTTTTCGGCAAGAGACCGGCTGGCCGCCGTGGTCTGGCTGGCCATGGCTGCATTTTGCTGGGTGGCCTTATCCATGTCAGCCACGGCCTGACACAATTCCTGCAAGGCCAGAGACTGATTTTTGGCATTGGTGTCGATATGGCCGACAACATCATTGATCGTCGCCACTTTATCGGCAATCCGGTCGAGCGAAACACCGGTTTCCGAAACAAGCCGGACACCCTCCTCCACTTCCTGCGATGAGGTGGAAATCAGGGTTTTGATTTCTCTGGCTGAATCTGCGGAACGCTGTGCCAGCGCCCGCACTTCCGAGGCCACAACCGCAAAACCACGTCCGGCCTCGCCCGCGCGTGCGGCCTCAACCCCGGCATTGAGGGCAAGAAGATTGGTCTGAAAGGCAATTTCATCAATAAGACCAATGATCTGGCTGATTTCCTGCGACGATTTCTCAATTTTACTCATGGCGCCAACAGCTTGACGCACAATATCGCCGCTCTGTTCAGCATCATCTCGGGCGCCGGACACAATCTCCTGCGCCTGTCTGGCCCCTTGCGCCGTTTGCGCCATGGATGAGCCGATGCTGCTCAGGGTTGCAGTGGTTTGCTCCACATTTGCCGCTTGTTTTTCGGTGCGCCGGGACAAATCATCCGAAGCCCCGGCAATCTGCGCGCTGC
>DAIMHB010000602.1:0-1195 GCA_036723545.1 Beijerinckiaceae bacterium | reverse complement strand
ACAAAAACGAGCTGAAGGGCCGTTATGTCGACGCCACCACCCGCGAGAATTTCACCCGCACCATGGTGATTTCCTGCTTCTCCTTTACAGAGCTGGCGCAGCGCGCCGCCAAACTCATGCCGCAGGGCGGCTCTCTGCTCACCCTGACCTATGGCGGCGCCACCCGCGTCATGCCCAATTATAACGTGATGGGCATTGCCAAGGCCGGGCTGGAGGCCAGCGTGCGCTATCTGGCGGGCGACCTCGGGCCGCAGAACATTCGTGTCAATGCCATTTCGGCGGGCCCCGTGCGCACATTGGCGGGAGCGGGCATCAATGATGCGCGCTTCATGTATAATTTCCAGAAGGCCCATTCGCCGCTGCGCCGTTCCATCACCATTGAGGATGTTGGCGGTTCAGCGCTTTATCTGCTCTCTGACCTCTCCAATGGCGTCACCGGCGAAATTCATTTCGTGGATAGCGGCTATAATATCATCTCCATGCCGCATCCCGACAGCCTGCGCGATGGCACGAGCGATTCGGACGACTGAACAAACTTCCCCCGAATATACAAAGGCCGCTGTGGCTCAGCCAACAGCGGCCTTTTTGCGTTCACGCCTTCAGCGCACTGGCCTCACGCGCCAGAAGTTCGATCCGGCCATAATCGCCGGTGGACAGCGCGCTGGCGGGCAGCATCCAAGACCCACCGACGCAGACCACATTTTTCAGAGCCAGATAGGTTTTGGCCTTTTCGGCATCAATGCCCCCTGTCGGGCAAAAGCGCAGATCCGCCAGCGGCCCGCCAATCGAGGAGAGATATTTGGCGCCGCCTGCGGCTTCGGCAGGAAAGAATTTTAGCGCGGTAAAGCCATAGTCCATCAGGGTCATGGCTTCCGAGGCGGTGGCAATGCCGGGCAGAAAGGCAATCGGCGATTCCGCTGCGGCCCTGGCCAGGGCCGGAGAGGTGCCGGGGCTGACCAGAAAGGTCGCGCCCATTCTGGCGCAGGCCTCAATCTGTTCCGGCTTGGTGATGGTGCCGACACCCACAACCGCGCCCTCCACTTCGGCGATAATCGCCGCAATCGCCTCCATAGCCGCGGGGGTGCGCAACGTGATTTCCAGCACCGGCAGGCCGCCGGCCACAAGCGCACGCGCCTGCGCCAGACCATCGGCGACGCTGGCCACGGTCATCACCGGGATCACGGGGGCTTTGGCC
>DAIMHB010000601.1:0-1197 GCA_036723545.1 Beijerinckiaceae bacterium | reverse complement strand
GTCAAAACTGTTCATATCCAGGGATGGCAGTGGCCTGGACACAGAGGGTGCCGGATCCGTACCATTCTGGCGGGGCTCCTGTGTGGCACCTGAACGCAGCGCCGCCGAGGCCGCCCTGAAGTTGCCCGAACGCACCGACAGGGAAATCTCCCTCACGCCAATGTTTTCAGCCATCAGCGCGGCGGTGATTTTGTCCAGATAATGTGAATTGATCCAATTTTTGAGAAAGAGTGTTGGCACAGTAATGTAAGCGGTGGCGTCCTTGACGATATCCAGCTCCATACGGCCAAACCAGCTTGTGAAAATATCCTCGCCCAGTTCCGAGCGCAGCCGCTGGCAGCAATGAACCCAAGCCTGCTGAATTTCAGCGATAGCAACAGTGCCCTCAAAGTTCAATTCTTGGTTCATTGCCAGAGATTTGCTCATTTTTCTTTTCTTTTAGCGGTCAGACTTTTACACACAACACAACATTGCGCTGAGCCATATATATGGCCAAGCTTGACTGTTCGGGATTGAAATTGGGTCAGCAGAAGAAAGCGAGGTTTATTTATTTCGGGTGTTCACATGATGTTTCGGCCTCACGTCCTCCTGTGAAAAGAGACTTACACACCGCTGAATGGGGGTGCAATGTGCAAATTTTATGAAGTCCGCCACACAGGCCCGAATGAGCAGGATTTGCCTGGATCAGCGCGCAAGGAATAAGTCTTAAAAGGTTGATAATTGGTAATTTTGTGGGCACCATAAGGTTTAGGCACAGGCTGAATCTGTGGTTGTGTTTTTTACCGCTCAGGAGAATTATGTTCATATTACGTTCTTAATGCAACCGGGGTCCTTTGTGTGTTTGGGCTTTAAATATATGAAATTATTATTATTTTTTTGACCGACTGTATGGCCCGTTTCATGGGCATAAGCGTGTATGACAAAAGAATCATCTTGACTCGCAAGAATCGGTCTCGCGTTTCAATGGTGCGAGCGCGTGTCCTTTTTGATCCGGAATTTTGCGGTATGAGATTTTATGTAAAGAAAAAAAATCAATATTGTATAAAATCCTCAGAGCCTGATTTTTATTAATTGCCAAAAATTAAATACATGAAATTAACCATAATTTGACAATTAGACCCCTATTGTTCTGAATAAATTTCGTATCAGAGTGGATAGGTCTGTTTTATTATGGCAATCAAACCGGCGCGTCTCCTC
>DAIMHB010000600.1:0-1206 GCA_036723545.1 Beijerinckiaceae bacterium | reverse complement strand
TCATAAAAATGCCCCTCACCCCACCCTCTCCCCATTTTAATGGGGAGAGGGAGACTAAAGGCAACAGATTCTAAACACGGCGCAGTTTCAGGCCTCTATGACTTGCGCAGGCCCAAAAAGGGAGAGGGAGAGGCCAGCGCCTCTCCCCCGGATAAAGTCAGTTCACGGAACCTTTGGGAAAACTCACCACAATCGGCTTGCGGGATGATTTCGGCTTTTCCTCGGCCTCGTCGGTTTCCTCACCAATAAACAGAGCCTCGTCCTTCAACCCGACCGGCACGGTCGAGCCATCCGCAATCTCCCCGGCCAAAAGCCGTTCGGCCAGCATATCCTGCAGGCTTTTCTGGATGACACGCTTTAAGGGCCGCGCGCCATAGGCGGGGTCATAGCCCTGTTCGGCCAGCCATTCACGGGCACGGGGGCTCAAATCCAGCGTGATCTTGCGGTCTTCCAGCAGGCTGGCCAGACGTTTGATCTGAATATCGACAATCGCTGCCATATTTTCGCGCTTCAGGCGGTGGAACAGGATGATCTCGTCAATGCGGTTGAGGAATTCGGGCCGGAAATGTGCCCGCACCTCTTTCATCACCTGCACCCGCACCAGTTCTGAATCCTCACCCTCCTTCTGGTTGACCAGATATTCCGAACCCAGGTTCGAGGTCATGATGATCAGCACATTGCGGAAATCAACCGTGCGGCCCTGACCATCGGTGAGGCGGCCATCATCCAGCACCTGAAGCAGCACATTGAACACATCCGGATGCGCCTTTTCGATTTCATCGAACAGCACCACCTGATAGGGGCGACGGCGCACGGCCTCGGTCAAAGCGCCGCCCTCCTCATAGCCGACATAGCCGGGCGGTGCGCCAATCAGCCGCGACACCGAATGTTTCTCCATATATTCCGACATATCGAGCCGCACCATTGCGGTTTCATCGTCAAACATATATTGCGCCAGCGCCTTGGTCAGTTCGGTTTTGCCGACACCGGTGGGCCCTAAAAACATGAAGGAGCCGATGGGGCGGTGCGGGTCCTGCAAGCCGGCGCGGGCGCGGCGCACGGCGGTGGAGACAGCCTTGACCGCCTCCAGCTGGCCGACCACGCGCTTTGCAAGTTCGGCCTCCATTTTCAGGAGCTTATCCTTCTCGCCCTGCAACATGCGGTCCACCGGCACGCCGGTCCAGCGTGAGACCACCTGCGCCACAT
>DAIMHB010000599.1:0-1215 GCA_036723545.1 Beijerinckiaceae bacterium | reverse complement strand
GCTGAGGGGGCAACGACCGTCATATCCTGCATACGAAACCGAAGAAGCCATCCATGAAAAATGGATGGCTTCACTTCGTTTGAAAAGACGGTGTGCGCTTTTACACACCCTCTTTTCTCTCTCCCCGTCATCCTGAGGAGGCCGTAGGCCGTCTCGAAGGATGTCGGGGAGAAGGAACACTCACAAGGAATGTTTGTCTAAAAACATCATGCTCTGGCCTCAGACGAGGTCAAAGCGATCCGCATTCATCACCTTCGTCCATGCCGAGACAAAGTCGCAGACAAAGGCCGAATGCGCATCGTCACAGGCATAAACCTCGGCTATGGCGCGCAGCTGAGAATTCGAGCCGAAAACCAGATCAACGCGCGTGCCGGTCCATTTGACGGCACCGGTTGTGCGGTCGCGCCCCTCAAACACATCTGCAGCCTTCGAGACCGGTGTCCACACGGTCTGGATGTCGAGCAGATTCACCAGAACGTCATTGGTGAGGGCCTCTGGCCGCTTAGTGAACACGCCATGCTGAGACTGGCCGACATTGGCATTGAGCGCGCGCAGGCCCGCCACAAGCACAGTCATTTCCGGCGCGGTCAGGGTCAGGAGCTGCGCCTTGTCCAGCAGCATTTCTTCGGCTGAAACACTATAGGCAGCTTTCTGATAATTGCGGAACCCGTCGGCTTCCGGCTCCAATACAGCGAAGGAGTCGATGTCCGTTTGGTCCTGCGTGGCATCCATGCGGCCCGGAGTGAACGGCACCTCGATCGCCTGTCCGGCATTTTTGGCCGCCTGCTCAATGGCCGCGCAGCCGCCCAGCACGATAAGGTCTGCAAGCGAGACTTTTTTGCCGCCTGATTGCGCGGCATTGAAGTCCTGCTGAACCGTCTCAAGCACGATCAGTGCCTTGGCCAGTTCCGCGGGTTCATTCACAGCCCAGTCCTTTTGCGGCGCAAGGCGGATGCGTGCGCCATTGGCACCGCCGCGCTTGTCCGAACCACGGAAGGTGGAGGCGGAGGCCCATGCCGTTGCCACAAGACGGGAAATCGACAGGCCAGAGGCCAGAATTTTGGCCTTGAGGGCGGCAATGTCCTTGTCGTCAATCAGCGGGTGATTGACTGCAGGAATCGGATCCTGCCAGATCAGATCCTCAGCAGGCACCTCCGGCCCGAGATAGAGCGCTTTTGGCACCATGTCGCGGTGGGTGAGCTTGAACCAAGCGCG
>DAIMHB010000598.1:0-1220 GCA_036723545.1 Beijerinckiaceae bacterium | reverse complement strand
GTATTGAGCCAGTCAAAGCGGGCTTTGAGCGCTTCCGTCTCCAGAAAGGCAATCGGTGCCTGTTCTTGGGTTTGAATGGCATGAATCTGGCGCAGCTGATCCACCCCCGCCGCGCTGGCCAGAACCAGATAGCCGCCCTCATGCAGGCTCAGGGCCGGGCGCTCCTCGCCCACTTTAAGATTTTCCGCCGCATTCTGGATAAAATCAAAGCCAAAGCGCGAAAGGGCAATGTTCAGCGGCGTGGAAAATTGCTGGCGGATGGAACTGGCCGACAAAGCCGATGACGCCTGTTTATAACTGGGGTCGCGCTCCAGCACGATGACCTTGCCGGTAAAGGCGGGGTCGCGCGTCAGAAAATAGGCCGTTGCTGAGCCCATAGCTCCGCCGCCAAGAATCACAATCGTTTGGCTCATAATTTCGCACTCATGTCAGGTTCGGCCTGATTTCAAATATGTTGAACAGATGGTCAGTTTAACGGGCGGCGTGCGGCAGGGAAAGCCTTTGCAACAGCTTTCCGCTTCGGATTTTTCGGCGGCAGCCATGCCGGGAATGCAATTCGGTTACAGAAGGTGCAATCCATGCAGACCATCATAGACCAGCTTGATGGACACGATGAACAATGCCGTCTGAACCAGAATGAAAAAGGGCCGCTCCGGAATGATTTTAACCGCCCGCACACCGGACAATGTGGCTAAAACGGCAATGGGCATCAGGGTGGCGGCGATTTTCAGATTGCCGAAGGTCAATGTGCCCAGCGCCCAATAGGGAATGAGCTTCACCGCATTGATGGCGGCAAACATGATAGTTGTTGTGCCCGCATAAACCATTTTTTCAAGGCGCTGCGGAAAAACATAAATCTGATAGGGCGGCGCACCGGAATGGGAGACAAAGCTGGTAAAGCCGCTGATTGTGCCCCAGAACAGCCCGGAGGCCAGATTCGGCTGTTTGGCTTTCAGTTCGTGATTGCGGCGCAGAAAATTATTGGCACAAAACGCAATGCCAATGCAGCCCACCAGCAGCGTCACAGCTTCCTCAGGCACGATGGAGGAGGTGGCCCAGCCTATGAATACGCCCAAAATGCCGGCCGGAATCAGCAGCAGCAGATTGTTTCGGTCAAATTGGTGGCGATAGGCATAAAGTCCGAACATATCCGTGATGACATAAATCGGCAGGAGCAGGGCGGCAGACTCCACCGGCGAAATCACCAGCGAGAGCAGCGG
>DAIMHB010000597.1:0-1221 GCA_036723545.1 Beijerinckiaceae bacterium | reverse complement strand
GTGCCCGACATCGAAGCCGCCCTGCCGCTGATTGACCGGATTGCGCCGGAACACCTTGAACTGATGGTGGAACATGCTGAGAGCCTCGTTGCCCGCATCCGCAATGCGGGGGCGATTTTCATCGGCGGCCATACGCCGGAGGCGATTGGCGATTATGTCGGCGGCTCTAACCATGTGCTGCCGACGGCGCGTTCGGCGCGGTTTTCGTCCGGCCTTGGTGTGCTGGATTTCATGAAGCGCACCTCGATTCTCAAATGTTCGCCGGAGAGTTTGCGGGTTCTGGCACCTTCGGCTATAGCGCTGGGTGAGGCCGAGAGTCTGGATGCTCATGCACGTTCGGTTTCGATTCGTCTCAATATGTGATGCTGATGACCAAACACCCGCCAAATCTTGAAAAAATGCAGCGCAAGCGTCTGATCAAGGCCAGCCTTGATGAGGCCTCGATTGGTCGCGGCACGCCTGATCAGGAGCATGAACGCGCCATTGCCCTTTATGATCTGGTCGAGCAGAACAGTTTTGACCTGATTGATGATGAGGGCGGGCCTTATGCCCTGATGATCGGCATGATCGAGTCCAAGCTGGCCCTGAATGTGAGTGATGCCCATGGGCGCGAACTGATCACCCATATTCTCTCGCTCTCGCCATTCCGGCGCCTGCTGAAAGACTATTTTTTCGTGTGCGAGAGCTATTATGCGGCCATCCGCACCGCCAGCCCGTCGCAGATCGAAGCGATTGATATGGGGCGGCGCGGGCTGCACAATGAGGGCGCGCAAATTTTGCAGGAGCGGCTGAAGGGCAAGATTGATGTGGATTTTGACACGGCGCGGCGTTTGTTCACGCTGGTCACTGCATTGCACTGGAAGGGCTAAATATGGACGGCGGCCTCTCGCTCGGCCGGCCTCAAGCTGTTCTGTTTGCTTGTTCGCATAATGCCGTGCGCTCGCCTATTGCCGAAGGACTGGCCAGATATTTATTCGGCAAAACCATTTATATCGCCTCTGCCGGAATTAAACCGGATCAGCTTGACCCCTTCGCTGTGGCCGTGATGGATGAGATCGGGCTGGATATTTCCAAACACCGCCCCCGCACCTTTGCGGAGCTGGAGGACAGCAGCTTCGACCTGATCATCACATTGTCGCCCGAGGCGCATCACCGCGCGCTGGAATTTACCCGCACCATGGCGGTGGATGTGGAATATTAGCCAACTCAGGACCCGACCGC
>DAIMHB010000596.1:0-1221 GCA_036723545.1 Beijerinckiaceae bacterium | reverse complement strand
GTGCGGGCCCATGCGGCGCGCGGCGGGCTGGTGCTGGGCATTTGCAATGGCTTTCAGATTTTGGTGGAAAGCGGCCTGCTGCCCGGCGTGCTGATGCGCAATGCAGGGCTAAAATTCATCTGCAAAATGCAGCATCTGCGCGTGGAGCGCAATGACACGGTGTTCACCTCCGCCTATGCGCCGCATCAGGTCATCGAAGTGTGCATTGCCCATGGCGAGGGCAATTATGAGGCCGATGACGAGACCATTGCCCGGCTTGAGGGCGAGGGCCGCGTGGCCTTCCGCTATTGCGACGCGGCGGGCCAGTTGGGCGGCGCGGCCAATCCCAATGGCTCACGCCATGACATTGCCGGTATTTATTCGGAAAAATTCAATGTTCTGGGCATGATGCCGCATCCGGAAAATCTGATCGAAGCCCTGACCGGCGGCATTGACGGTCTTGGCCTGTTCGAGAGCCTGCGCCGCTTTGCGGCGTGATATTTTGTTTCGAGGTTGAACTTGACCCATGAGCCTGCCATCACCCCTGAACTTGTTGCCAGCCATGGCCTGAAGCCGGATGAATATCAGCGCATTTTAAAACTCATTGGCCGTGTGCCGAGCTTTACCGAGCTGGGCATTTTTTCGGCCATGTGGAATGAGCATTGCTCCTATAAATCCTCCCGCCTGCACCTCAGGGGTCTGCCGACCAAAGCGCCATGGGTCATTCAGGGCCCGGGCGAAAATGCCGGCGTCATTGATATTGGCGATGGCGATGCCTGTGTTTTCAAAATGGAAAGCCACAATCATCCCTCCTTTATCGAGCCGTATCAGGGTGCAACCACCGGCGTCGGCGGCATTTTGCGCGATGTGTTCACCATGGGCGCGCGGCCCATTGCCTGCCTCAACCTGCTGCGCTTTGGCTCGGTTGAGCACTGGAAAACGCGCCAGCTGGTCAGCGGCGTGGTGGCCGGCATTGGCGGTTATGGCAATTCCTTCGGCGTGCCCACCGTTGGCGGTTCGGTGGGCTTTCACAGCCGTTATGACGGCAATATTCTGGTCAATGCCATGGCGGTGGGCCTTGCCCGCGCCGACGAGATTTTTTATGCCAAGGCCACAGGTGTGGGCAATCCGATTGTTTATCTGGGCTCCAAAACCGGACGCGACGGCATTCATGGCGCCACCATGGCCTCGGCGGCCTTTGAGGCCGATGCCGATGAAAAACGCCCGACCGTGCAGGTGGGC
>DAIMHB010000595.1:0-1227 GCA_036723545.1 Beijerinckiaceae bacterium | reverse complement strand
GCCCATGCCCAGCGATGTCAGCTTTTCGAGAATCCCCATACGGCGAGTTTCGGCAGACACCTGTGCGGGCGCAGGCTGACGGCCGGAGGTCTGGTTGATCTGTTCCTGAACCGGGCGGGGCAGGTCATCTATGGTCGGCATACGCTGCGGGCGGATGGGTTCCTGCTTGAGATAGTCAAGGTCAGGGCTGATCTTTGGCATGGCAGGGGCCTCACGCGTCTGCACCGGCTCCGGCGCATAAGCGGGGGTAAATTCGACGGCAAGATTGCTGTCATATTGGGCCTGCGGCGCGGATTCGAGCATATGCTGATTGGCCGCGGCCTGAAGCGCTGCGGCCTGCATGACCGGCGATACGGGCGCTGAGGCAACAATGCGCGGCTCAAATGAGCTTTCCGGCTGTGGGGCAGGCTGCTGGAACTGAACGCTGGGCTCTTCAGCGGCCATGCGGGTTTCAATCACCGGACGCTGGGTTTCCATAGCGCGGCTGGTCTGGATGCGCAGGCGCTGCGCCGCTTCCTGAATGCGGCTGTCGATGCTGGGCAGTTCGCGGGCACCGTCCACCATGTCAATGCCGGTGGCGACAACAGACACACGCACAATACCCTCCAGGCTGGAGTCAAATGTCGCGCCCAGAATGATGTTGGCGTCCTCATCCACTTCCTGACGGATGCGGCTGGCGGCCTCATCCACTTCATAAAGGGTCAGGTCATTGCCGCCGGTGATGGAAATCAGCAGGCCTTTGGCGCCGCGCATCGAGGTTTCATCCAGTAGCGGATTGGCGATGGCTGCTTCAGCAGCCATGACAGCGCGCTTGTCGCCGGTGGCCTCGCCCGTGCCCATCATGGCCTTGCCCATGTCGCGCATGATGGCGCGTACGTCGGCAAAGTCGAGATTGATCAGACCCTCTTTGACCATCAGGTCGGTGATGCAGGCCACGCCGGAATAAAGCACCTGATCCGCCATGGAAAAGGCATCGGCAAAGGTGGTGCGCTCATTGGCAACGCGGAACAGGTTCTGGTTGGGGATGACAATCAATGTATCCACAGCTTTTTGCAGCTCATTAATGCCTGATTCGGCAATGCGCATCCGGCGCACCCCTTCAAACTGGAACGGCTTGGTGACAACACCCACAGTGAGTATGCCCATGTCCCGCGCCAGCCGCGCAATGACCGGCGCAGCGCCTGTGCCTGTGCCGCCGCCCATGCCGGCAGTCACGAACACCATATG
>DAIMHB010000594.1:0-1232 GCA_036723545.1 Beijerinckiaceae bacterium | reverse complement strand
TCGCAGCACCTGCCCCACATGCGCATGATGATAGGTGGGGTAGGTTTCGTGGCCGGGGCGGAAGTAAAAAATATGGCCCGCACCACGCTTATAAGTCAGGCCGGAGCGAAACACCTCCCCGCCCTGAAACCATGAGATAAACACGGTTTCCAGCGGTTCGGGCACGGCAAAATGCTCGCCATACATTTCCTCATTTTCCAGTTCAAAATGCTCCGGCAGACCCTTGGCAATCGGATGACGTGGGTTCACCACCCAGAGCCGTTCGCGCTCGCCCGCCTCGCGCCATTTCAATGAGCAGGGCGTGCCCATCAGCTTTTTAAAAATCTTGGAATAATGGCCGGAATGCAGCACAATCAGCCCCATGCCCTCCCATACGCGTCTGGCCACGCGCTCGACAATCTCATCCGCAACCGCGCCATGATCGGCATGACCCCACCAGAGCAGCACATCCGTTTGCGCCAGCACAGTGTCGGTCAGGCCGTGCTCCGGCTGCTGCAAGGTGGCGGTGCGGGCGCTGATGCCGGTGTCTTGCCGCAGGGCTGCGGCAATGGTTTCATGCATTCCGGACGGATAGATTTCGGCCACCAGCTTATTGCTGCGCTCGTGAATATTCTCGCCCCAGACTGTTGCGCGTATTGTCATGTCTCAAACCCCGCAATGCATATTGAAGCCAGCTTACACGGCAACCGGCTTGCCGTCCGCATCAAAACGATGCACATGCCCGTCCAGCGGGGCAACATGCAAAACCGTCCCCGGCGCATAAAAAGCCGTGCCGATCACCCGCACGGTGAGCGGCTCGTCCTGTCCGATATGGACATAAACGAATGAATCCGCACCCAGATTTTCAGTATGCACCACAGTGCCTGACCACACGCCCTGATCTGGCACAATCGTCAGATGCTCTGGCCGCACGCCCACGGTATGACACTTATAAACATTGGCCAGCGCACCCGTGATGAAATTCATTTTCGGCGAGCCGATAAAGCCGGCTACAAATACTGAATTGGGCTTTTCATAAAGCTCAAGCGGGGTGCCCACCTGCTCCACCACACCATCCCGCAGCACACAAATCCGGTCGGCCAGCGTCATGGCCTCCACCTGATCATGCGTCACATAAATCATGGTGACATTGTTCATGTCATGATGCAGCTTGGCGATTTCGAGGCGGGTGGCCACGCGCAGGGCCGCGTCCAGATTGGACAAAGGCTCATCAAACAGGAAGATTTTAGGGT
>DAIMHB010000593.1:0-1236 GCA_036723545.1 Beijerinckiaceae bacterium | reverse complement strand
CCACATCGACACTGCTGGAGCATGGCGGGCGGATCAACCTCACCATGCGCCGGGTGACACGGGGCTAGCCGCGTGGCACGGGTGTCATAGCCCCAAAACCGGCACCGGTGGCATCCTGAAAAATGCCGAACCGGCCCACACCGGCAACATCCCACAAGGGGCGCATAATTTTACCCTGTGCTGCCACCACATCATCCGCGGTTGCATCGACGGATTTGGCAAGAATATAAGGAAACCAGAATGGCGGCGTGCCTGCGGGCAAAGGCGTGTCCGCCATATCCATAATGCCTGCGCAGGGCGCATTCTCCAAAAAGGCGACCCAATAGGTGCCGCCTGTTGGCATGGGATTGGCCTGATAGGTCCAGCCAAAATGGGCCGCATAAAAGTGCTTTGCCGCTTCGACATCCGGAGTGATCAGTTCATTCCAGCAAAAAATGCCGTGATCTGCCATGTGGATACCCTCCTCTAAGATGAGGGTGCATCATAGCAAATCCGGCATTTTCAACAATATGTGGTTGCGGCGCGGAATAAGCCGCCAGCACCATCAGTTTGCCGGTTCGCTGCTGGTCTCGGCTGTGGCTTTCGGCCCGCCTTTGGACACACCCACCATGGCGGGGCGCAAAACCCGCTCGCCAATGGCATAGCCGGTCTGCACCACTTGCAATACAGTGCCATGCGCCACATGCTCATTGGGAATTTCAAACATCGCCTGATGCATATTGGGGTCGAATTTCGCGCCCTGCGGGTCGAGCTTTTTCACGCCAAACCGGCCCAGAGTGACCAGAAGGTCGCGTTCGGTCAGTTCCACACCCTCGATCAGGGCCTTGAAGGCGGTCTCGGCATGGGTGCGCTCGTTCTCAGGGACGGAGTCCAGCGCCCGGCGGATATTGTCGGCTACATTGAGCATATCGCGGGCAAAATTGGTGACGGCATAGGCCTTGGCATCGGCAATTTCACGCTCTGTGCGGCGGCGCATATTTTCCATATCGGCAAGCGTGCGCAGCAGGCGGTCCTTCAGGCTGGCATTTTCAGCGTTCAGCGCTGTGATGACAGCCTCCTGCGACGGCGCTGCCGAATTGGCCTCCGGAACTGAAGTGTCCTGTTCTGATGTCGTGTCTTCGTCTTGAGGTGTCATGCAATACCCGGGTTTAAGTTTGGCCATAATGGCGAATACAGAGCCTTCATATCAGGGGTTCGCCGCTAAAAATCAAGACAAGACGGATAAATATCGCAGCA
>DAIMHB010000592.1:0-1257 GCA_036723545.1 Beijerinckiaceae bacterium | reverse complement strand
CATCCGGCCTCCACCACCCACCGCCAGCTCAGTGAAGCGCAAAAGCAGGTGGCGGGTGCTGGCCCTGATGTGATCCGCCTGTCGGTTGGCATTGAGGACACAGCCGATATTATTGCCGACATTGCACAGGCGCTGACCGCATAGAGCAAGCCGCGCAACCGTCCTTGTGAGCCTTATGCAAAGCCATCCATTGAAAATATGGATGGCTTTGCTTTATCGCAATGGCACCCTTCATGCTGCTTTCTCCATCAGCCGAGAAAGGACGCGCGAAAAAGACCGCTTGACCTGCGTCAATGCCGGTGATCATCTTTGCTTTAAGTTTAATCAGCGCTTTATTTTATCGCAGCGATTTTGGAGGATAAATCATGTTCAGCCATATTCTTGTCGCAACAGATGGCACAGCCCTTGCTCATGAGGCCGAACGGCGCGGTATTGAGCTTGCGGCCAAGCTGGGCTCGAAGCTCACCTTCATCACCGTGCGTATGCCTTTTTATGTCTATACGCTGGAGGCCAGCGGTCTGGCGGAAATGTCCGGCCAATATGACGAACAGTCCAAAGCCTCGGCACAGGCCATTCTCAAGCGCGCAGGCGAGGCTGCGGCGGAGGCCAATGTTGCATGCTCGGCGCTTGATGTGGAAGACGAATATCCCTATCTCGCCATCAACAACACCGCCACCAAGCTCGGCTGCGATCTGATTGTGATGGCCTCACACGGACGGCGCGGGGTAGCGGCTCTGCTTCTGGGCAGCGAAACGGTCAAGGTGCTGACCCATGCCACCATTCCGGTTCTTGTGTGCAAATAAAGCCAGAACAGAATTTTGATGTGAGGCGGCGCGTTTCATCCACGCGCCGCTTTTATTTTACGCCTCCGCCATGCGCGCCTGATGCACCGCCACCATGCTGATCACAATCATCGCAAAAGCCTGATGCAGAATGCCAGCCCATATGGGCACAACCAGCAGCAAGGTCATGATACCGATCCCCGCCTGCAGGGCAACAAGTCCGGCATTGGACACCGCACGGCGCGAGGTGTGGCTGTTGGGGCGCAGCCTTGCGGCGTCCCATGCGTGCCAAAGCGATAGGGCCAGAAGAATATATGCGCCCATACGATGGTCAAACTGCACCGTGGTGATATTTTCAAACAGATTGCGCCAGAGCGGCGTCTCGCGGGTTAAATCCTCTGTCGGGGGCACAAAATGTCCGTCCATCAGCGGCCATGTATTGTAGGTTAAGCCCGCGCGCAAACCGGCCACCAGC
>DAIMHB010000591.1:0-1269 GCA_036723545.1 Beijerinckiaceae bacterium | reverse complement strand
CATTGGCGGTTCTGCAAAGGCAGGTCAGCGGCCCGCAGGACGCATATGTCTATGCCCAGCGCCTTCAGGCCATTATCGACCATTGCGGCACCTTGATGCTGGACACGCCCCTGCCCCATGCGGCCATTGGCGCGGCGCTGTCCCATGCGCGGTGCAACCCGCACATTCTGGTCAGTGCGGCGCGGCAAGCGCTTGAGCGCGCCAAAGAGACCCTGTCCATCTGCATTGCCGGACAGGACAAAAATGTCACGCCCTTGCGCAGGCCTCCCCGGGCTGAACTGCAAATTGCCGAACCCGCCTGAACCAAGGCTCAGTCCGGCAGGCCGCCATAGGGCTCGGACGAAGAATGAAGCACCTCCGGCCCCGGATCATCCGGAGCCTTGGGTTGCGGAAAAATCACCGGCTGACTGCGGATTGGTGCAGGTCTGCCGGTTGGATGCGGGGGTTCAGCCGCAGATTCTGGCACAAGCTCAAGGGTCTCGGCTTCATCCGGCAATTTAAGCGGCGCAGCAGGAGGCGAATATACCGGCGCCTCATAGACAAAAGCGGAGAGATTTTCTTTCGGGCGCGCCCAGCGGAAAGCATCCAGCTTGCCGGTCACCGGCGAAACCGGCCCCCAGATGTCGGACACCACACCATCGGCAACCCATGCCGCATCGCGCGGGGCGCGCGCCGCGCGGGCCAGCCATTCGCGCGCAGGGCCATCCGCAGCACGGGCCTCCTCCAGCTCGGCCATAGCAATGCAGGCGCGGTTGGTGGGCCGCTCCGGCCCGTCAAGCCGCACCAAGGGCGCAAGCACTGTCTCGGCGCGGGCAAAATCACGGGTTGCCATCGCAGCCCGGGCCACAGCCAATATGGCATCCGCCGACTCCGGCGTCATTTTCAGCAGAAGCTCAGCACGCTTGAGCCGCTCGCTGGCTTTGTCCCCTCCCGGCAGGTCGAGATAAATCTGGACAAAATCAGGATGCTGCACTTTGGGCCAGACAGATTCAACCAGCTTGCGGGCCTTGCGCACATCCCCCTGAAGCGTATAGAGACGCGCCACCAATGCAATAGCCGGAACGAGATCGGGGGCGAGAGACATCGCCTCCTTCGCCAGTTTGAGGGCCTCCTGCGGCATATCTGCGGCTTTTTCCAGCGCCAGAGCGGTTTTCAGCACCGCACGCTGGCGGTTGGCGCTGGGTTTATCGATCAGCCGTGCCGCAACAGAACGGACTATGCTGGCCAGAGCGGCGCTCCAGTCAGCCTGCGCCGTATGATGCTCGAACA
>DAIMHB010000590.1:0-1283 GCA_036723545.1 Beijerinckiaceae bacterium | reverse complement strand
AGGCAGCGGATTTTGATTCCGCCATACGGAGGTTCGAATCCTCCCGCCCCAGCCATAGATCACCACAATTATTGAATGATCAGGGGCATGTGATGCCCGCCATGGCTGCGGCACGATGCAGGCGGGGCCTCAGAGGCCCGTGCTCGCCTGCATCAAAAACGCATGAACATAAGGTGCGAAGGAGCGCCACACCTCGATGTGAAACTGCTGCGGCCCCGTGCGCCAGAGCACGACATCCGCCTTGCCCAGTAGGGTGCGGGCGCACATATCCTTGGGAAAAGCGCTCAGCCGCAGGTCAAGCATAATGCCGGTGTTGAGAAGGTCTGCGGCGCGGGTGCCAGAGACTTCAAGCGCGGTCTGACGATGGGAAACATCCACCAGACTGTGCGGCACATCAATGACCGGCGCAGGCGTATCCACGGGTGCGAGAAGCAACCATTCATCCGGCCCCAGCCAGAGTGCAGATTTTTCGCTCACAGAAGCAGCACGGCAGGGCTCCAACGGCAGCGTAACCCCGAAAGCCGCAGAGGCGGCGGCAATGCCTTCAGCTCCTACCCGCAAAATCCAGCGCTGACGCGGCGGTAAAGCGGAAATTGTGATCGACGAACGCATTTTAAGTTCGGACGTTCCCTCCAGAACCGATCGACGCATAATCTCAACCATTCAACCGCTCCCCGGATTTGTCATAAAACACTGGCTCAACAAGCTGCACAGCATAAGAGGCGGCGGGCATAGGCACATGCAAAGTCTCGCCCAGCCGCGCACGGCCATTGTGCACCACCGCCAGCGCGATCGAGCGGCCCAGCGTCTCGCTCCAATAAGACGAAGTGACATGGCCAAGCGCTGACGTGCCCGGCACAGGTGCGGCCTCCAGCGTGATCTGCGCCCCTTCTTCCAGCACCACATTCGGATCGGCGGTGAGAAGGCCGACAAGCTGCTTGCGGTTCGGCGCGACAAGGTCCGGCATGGCCAGCCCGCGCTTGCCGACAAAATCCGGCTTCGTCTTGGCAATCATGCCTCCAAGGCCCAGATCATCCGGCGTGACTGTGCCGTCTGTTTCCTGCCCGACAATAATATAGCCCTTTTCGGCGCGCAAAACATGCATGGCCTCGGTGCCATAGGCACAGGCACCATGCTTCTGCCCCTCCGCCCAGATGGCTTCCCAGATGGCGCGACCATAATCAGCCGGCACATTGACCTCATAGCCCAATTCGCCGGTAAAGCTGACGCGGAACAGCCGTGTCGGCACCCCGCAGATTGTGCCCTCACCCACCGACATATGC
>DAIMHB010000589.1:0-1287 GCA_036723545.1 Beijerinckiaceae bacterium | reverse complement strand
TTTTTCAACAGAGTTTTATCCGGATCATCGGGCAGAAACGCTTTCATTGCTGTGCCGGCTTCTTCCAGATAGGTGCGCAATTTTGCAGTTTTGACCCACTCCGGCTTTTGCTTGTCGGCCACCAGCCAGTCGAAAAACAGAAATGCGACCGCGCAGAGCAGAAATCCACGCAGCGCGCCAAAAATAAGCCGAGGGTTCTGTCCAGCGCACCGATTTTGGAGTCGAGAATAACGTCGGATATTTTGATGGTAATGATCGAAACCACGATCAAAGTTGCAAAAAACACAATGGCCGCCGAGGCCGCAAGCGCAAGCGTATCCTTGGCTATATATGGCTTTACATGTGGTAAAACAAGAGCATAGCCGTAATAGGCGGCTATGGCGGCTGCCGCCCAGGAGCCGATGGCCAGAACCTCGCGGGTGAAGCCGCGCACCATAGACAGAAGTGCTGAAATCAGCACGACAACAATCAATCCAAGATCAAGATAGGATGGCATATGTACGCCTCTGGGAAGAACAAATTTAAGCAGAAATTGCGCCGCTGGCTTGTCTTATAACGAGTTGTGCGCTGCACGTCACCCCTTTGCTGCCTTTCGGGATGTGGATTGCTGTGCAATATTGGCAACAAGTGCCGAGATATGCCCCACAGAAAGGGTCACCAGTGCGGCGCTTTCAGATGTGTCTGCGGTTTTGATCGGGCCATAGGCCGAATTAAACCCCAGCTTTGCGGCTTCCTTAACCCGCAAACCGGCATGAATCACCGGCCTTATGGCACCGGACAGGCCGATTTCACCAAAATAGACAGCATCGCTCGGCAAATGTGCGCCGGTTAGCGAGGAGACAAGCGCGGCGGCCACGGCAAGATCGGCAGCCGGTTCCAGAATTTTCAGCCCGCCCGCCACATTCAGATAAACATCGTGCTGGGCAAGGCGCACACCGGCATGAGCTTCCAAGACGGCAATCACCATGGCCAGCCGGTTCGAGTCCCAGCCCACCACCGCGCGGCGCGGCGTGCCCAGACTCGACGGGGCCACCAGCGCCTGAAATTCGACAAGAACCGGCCTTGTGCCTTCCATGCCGGCAAAAACGGCGGTTCCGGCGGCGCTGGCGTCGCGGCTGGAAAGAAACAGGGCGGAAGGGTTTGTGACCTCGGTCAAACCTGCGCCGGTCATTTCAAATACGCCGATTTCATCAGTCGGGCCGAAGCGATTTTTCACGCCGCGCAAAATGCGGAAATGATGCGCGCCATCGCCCTCGAAGGATAAAACCGCATCCACCATATGCTCGA
>DAIMHB010000588.1:0-1288 GCA_036723545.1 Beijerinckiaceae bacterium | reverse complement strand
ACGGCAGAGTTCTCCGGCTTCTGCTGCGGGGGCAAAGGGCGCACGGATAATCAGGCATTGTGACGCCGCCAAAGTGCTCAGCATCGACGAATCCTGAATGTCAAAGGCGGTCACCACCGGCGGCTCGCCATTTTGCAGGGTGGCGCGCAGATAATCCTGCCGCTGGTCATTGGCCTTGAGCGGCGCGCCGAGCATGGCCGTTTCGCTGCTGTCGCGGGCAGGGGCGGGGTCGCCGCTCAGCGCGCGGATCAGCGGTTGCAAATAGAGCAGGCCGCAGACAATGGAGGCCACCGGATTGCCCGGCAGGCCCAAAATCTGCATCTTGCCAAGGCTGCCGTGCATCAAAGGCTTGCCCGGACGCATGGCAACCTTCCAGAAGGCGAGTTTCATGCCCTCATTGGCCAGCGCTTTTTGCACAAGGTCATGGTCGCCCACCGAAGCGCCGCCCAATGTCACCAGAATATCAACCTCAGCGGCCTGCGCACGGCGGATGCCCGCCTCCAATGCGGCAAAATTATCCCGCGCAATGCCCAGATTGACCGGATCGCCGCCCGCTTGTCGCACCAGCGCGGCGGTGGAATAGCTGTTGGAGCAGATGATCGTATCATCCGTGGCTGCCTCGCCGGGGAAGGCCAGTTCATCGCCGGTGGCGAGAATGCCGACACGCGGACTGTGGGCGACAGGCAGGGTTGCATGATTCATGGCGGCGGCCAGCGCCAGCTCGCGCACGCCGAGTCTGGTGCCTTGACGGAGCAAAATCTGGCCGCTCTGAAAATCCAGCCCCGCCGTGCGGATATGCCGCCCCAGCGGTTCGCCATGAAGAACGTTGATTTCGGTTCCGTTGCGGCGGATATTTTCTTGCAGAATAACCGTATCCGCGCCGCGCGGAATGGGTGCGCCGGTGAAAATGCGCACGGCCTGATTCGGGCCGACAGTCCCGCTAAACTCATGCCCCGCCGCGCTTTCGCCAATCACCTGCAAGGGCGAAGCGCTATCGGCATGGCGCACGGCATAGCCATCCATGGCCGAAGCGTCAAAAGGCGGCTGTGTGCGTTTTGCCGGCAGGTCTGCGCTTAAAATGCGGCCCTGCGCCTGCCATATATCGACATATTCGGTGTGCGGCACATAGGCACCCAAATCAAGAATGCGCCGCAGCGCCTCTTCCACCGGCAGAAGATCCTCACGCATGATCTGCGGTCCAGTGGCCGGATTTACCGCCCATTTTTTCTAGCAGGCGGATGCCCTCAATCTGCATGGCGCGGTCTGCGGCCTTGACCATGTCATAAAT
>DAIMHB010000587.1:0-1298 GCA_036723545.1 Beijerinckiaceae bacterium | reverse complement strand
GCCATCCAGCCTGTCGGCGGTTTTATTCAGCTTGGCGGTGAGCTCCTGCGCATTTTTAATAATCTGCTGGATCGAGTCCTTATTGTCGCCCAGCGCCGCCGCAAACTGGTTCACATGCGTCACAATCTCACGCACCTCATCCGGATGCACCGCTTTGACCAGCGTGTCCACATCGCCGGAGACAGTGCCCAATTTGGTCGCCAGCGGGCCTATGGTTGCGCCCAGATCGCCCACACCCTTGAGGAAGGCATTGACCCCCTCTTTATTTCCGGCCAGTGCCTGCGAGAAATCCTCGACATTTTTGACCGTATTGTGAATGGATTGCGCGTTTTCACCAAAAATCTTATCCGCCTTGTCGAGAACGGAATCAGCTTTCGCGGAAAGACTCTGCACCGATTCCAGCAAATTTTGCAGCTCGGAGTGATCAGCATAAATCACCGGCAAGCCATCATTGGCCGGTTCAGCAACCGGTGCGGCGGTGGCACTGCCCCCCATGAGGGCAATGGAGGCCACGCCGGTCAGTCCGGTCAGCTCAAGGCGCGCCCGCGTATCCGTTTTGACAGGGGTATGGGCATTGATGCTGATCAGGGCCGCCACACGGCTGGGGTCTTCTTCCATCAGATCAATTTTCTGCACCTCGCCCACGCGTAAACCATTGAACAGAACATAGGAACCGCGCGAGAGGCCGGAGACAGAGCCCGAAAACACCACCTGATAATTTTTAAGGCCTACGGTTTTGGCCCCGCCGGAAAACCAGAACACAAACAAAAACGCCCCGGCAATCACCAACAAGGTGAATGCACCGATCAGCGCATAATTTGCGCGAGTTTCCATCAGATTCCCATTCGTTCAGATACGACTCGCCATTCAAACGTGCAAAGCACGCGATCTTTTACCGTGGAAATAGGCGCGAAGCCAAGGATCATTCGAGGATTCCAGCATAGAAATCGGCCCTTCCATAATAATTTTGCCTGAACCCAGAGCCGCCACCCGGTCACAGGCGGTATACAGACTGTCCAGATCATGTGTCACCATGAACACGGTGAGGCCCAGAGTTTTTTGCAGGGTTAAAATAAGATCATCAAATTCACCCGCGCCGATCGGGTCAAGCCCCGAGGTCGGCTCGTCCAGAAATAAAATATCCGGATCCAGCGCCAGCGCCCGCGCCAGCGCCGCCCGCTTGATCATGCCGCCCGATAATTCCGACGGATATTTATCCGCAGCATCCCGCTTGAGCCCGACAAGATCAAGTTTGAGCATGGCCAGCTGATCCATCAGGCTCTGGCTCAGGCCCAGAT
>DAIMHB010000586.1:0-1312 GCA_036723545.1 Beijerinckiaceae bacterium | reverse complement strand
CGCCATATAGGTGACAAGATGTTGCACCGCCTGCGCAGAGGGCAATTCAGCCTCTGCCACCACCGGCCAGTAAATCAGCGGATACAGGTCGAGCACATCCTGCGCCGGATCAAGCCCCACCGGCTCGCCCGGGCTGACCGAGGTGCGGCGCGCCAGTTGCCGCGACAGGCTTTGCAAGCCCTGACGGCTCACCTCATCCACATCGCGGTTGCCGGTGAGAATATAGCCCAGATGCACATTGAGCGTGGCTTCAATGTCGCGGGGGCTAAGCTGCTGCGCCTCTGTCCTGCCCGCAAAAAGCGGCAGAAGTCCCAGCGTCACCAGCACAGCCAGCGCCCGCCAGCGCTGCGGCTTAAACACCAGAGCGCAATCCACCATAAACAAAACCAGCGCCAGACCCAGCAAAAAGGGGCGCAGATCCAGCCTTTGCCCTCCCCCTTCAGCAATATCTTCCACCGCAAGCGGCGACACATTGAGAGCGGTCAGGTCTTTCACCTGCGCCAATGTATTGAGCGCAAAATCATGCCCCGCCGTGCCATAAAGTCCGGGCGGATGCTCCAAACTGACCGCACCGCTGAAACCGGCAGGCAGAGACTGTGCCTGCGGCGAGGGTGCAGCCAGATGACCAAAGCCATCCAGCGTCAGGCGCGGCGGCATAACACCCGCAACCTGCCCGCCCGATGCCCCGGCCATGCGCGCCGCATGGGCCACCCGCTGCAACATTTCGACAAACAGGCCGGACAGCGCCAGATTCGACCAGCTTGTGTCGGCATTGATGTGAAACAGCACCACCAGCCCCTTGCCGCGCGCCTCGGCGGTCACCAGCGGTGTGCCATCGTCAAGGCTGGCCCAGACCTTGGCGGGCAAACCGGCCTCCGGCTCTGCCAGAACCTGCCGCGATACTGTGACATCCTCCGGCACATTCAGGCCGGAAAACGGTGAGGCGGCCTCAAAGGACTTAAGTTTTTTGGGCACATCCCAGGACAGCGCGCTGCCAAAGGCGCGCTCACCGCGCCGCAGCCGCACCGGCAAAAACGGGTCTCCGTCGCCGGTGAGATGCGAACCGGCAAAGCGCAGCAACACCCCGCCACCGGCAATGAATCTGTTCAGTTTTTCGGTTTGCACGGCCGAGAATGTGCCCACATCGGCCAAAATCAGCTCTGTAGGCTCCCTATCCAGCACAGCGGCAATCGGATCGGGCGCTGCGTCGGGCGCAGTCACCACATCCGCCGTCGGGGCGAGGGCCTTTTTCAGATAATAGAGACTGCTGAGCAGAGGATGCTGCGTCACATCCACATTCACCTGCGCAAAC
>DAIMHB010000585.1:0-1320 GCA_036723545.1 Beijerinckiaceae bacterium | reverse complement strand
GCCGAACCATTGCGCCGCGCGGCCTCAATGCACAGAAAATACGCCCCGAAAAACACACCGGTCAGCGCGCCATTGGCATCGCCCAACAGATGTTGGGGATTGATCGAAAGCGTCTGCCACACCAGCGCCGCCCCGCCCGCCAGACATAATGCCAGCCCCAGCAGCATATTGCTCTGCACCTTGCTGCGCCAGAGCACAAAGCCGATCACCACCACCCAAACAGGCGCGGAGGTCGCAAAAAATGTGGCATTGGCCACGCTGGTCTGACTGACCGACAAGTGCCAGAAAAACAAATCCCCGGCAAACACAACACCAGCCAGAACAGAAGTTCGCGGCAGGCGGCGCACAGGCCCCTGCCCGCGCTCATGCAGCTTGACCCATATCCACAACACGGGAATCGCCAGATCCACACGCCAGAACGCACCGGCAAAGGGGCCGACATCCGCAAGACGCTGTATTATGGGCGAACAGGCCATAGCCATTGCGCCGAGAATCACGGCCAGCACGGCAGTGGGGTCATTTGCTTTTTGAGTTGTCACGAGGATCTTTCAGAGCTTAATTGTTCAGTATGATTGCGTCATAAGCGATTTGTCATCGCGCGTCACCCCTGGGATGAGGACTGTAGAGTGGACGGGCCAAATTATGAACTTGTGGCAGGACGGGACAATGCGCGTCTTTTGCTGATTTGCGATCATGCCAGCAACCGGATTCCTGCGGATTATGGCACGCTTGGGCTGCAGAAGGATCAGTTTGCGCGCCATATTGCCTATGACATTGGCGCCCGCAATGTGACATTACGACTGGCGCAGGCCCTTGGTGCCCCTGCCGTGCTCTCCACCTTCTCGCGCCTGCTGATTGACCCCAATCGCGGCGCGGATGACCCGACGCTGGTGATGCGCATTTCTGATGGGGCGATTGTGCCCGGCAATGCCCGCATCGATGCCGCTGAGGTTGAACATCGCCGCCGCACCTATTGGCAGCCCTATCGCATGGCCATTGCCAGCACCATTGCAGCCATGCTTGAGAAAGGCATCGTTCCGGTGATTGTTTCGGTGCATTCCTTCACGCCTATATGGAAAGGCGTTGCACGCCCGTGGGATATTGGCATTTTGTGGGATAAGGACCCGCGACTGGCCGTGCCGGTGATGGATCAGCTGCATGGGCAGGGATTGCGGGTGGGCAATAACGAACCCTATGATGGCGCCCTCAAAGGGGACACCCTCTATGACCTTGCCACATTGCGTGGGCTGGCCAATCTTCTGGTGGAATTCAGGCAGGATTTAGTGGCCGATGACGAAGGCGCCGAGCGCTGGACGCAAA
>DAIMHB010000584.1:0-1322 GCA_036723545.1 Beijerinckiaceae bacterium | reverse complement strand
ACCTTGACGCGGTCACGCACCCCCTCAATGCTCACAATCAGGCGGTTATTGATTTCGGTCAGCTCGCCGGCCACGGGCGCAAGCTGAATATCGACATTATTGGCGCCGGCATGGTCCAGCCGCACCGGCACCTCCACAACCTGCCCCACGGGGGCTGTAAACTCACCCTGAGCCTGCCCGTCGATATTCAGGGTCAGGCGCCCGGGCGGGCCGGAGCTTAAGCTGTCATCCACCCGCAGTTTGAGCACAACATCCTTGCCGACAATGCCGAATTTTGGCAGTTCTATGCCTTCAATGCGCCGGTCACGCTCCTGCGCATGGCCGGTCAGCAGCACATGCAGGGGCGCGGAGAGGCCCAGCGCCCCGGCTGCGGGCACATCATGCACCTGCCCGTCTGTCACCATCACCACACCGGCGAGACGCTCGGGCGACAGGTCTTTCAGCCCCTCACGCAGGCTTTTGAACAGGAATGTGCCGTCATCCTCATGGCCGTCATAAGCGATCACCCGCGTATCCAGATCAGGAAGCGCGGCAAATTGTGCGGTGAGGGCTTTGGCCGCCGCCGCCAGCTGCGCGGGCCGCTCATTCAGAGTCTGGCTGCCGGACTGGTCCAGCACCAGCGCAACAACGTCCCGGATCGGCATATGCTGTTCAAAATCCAGCACGGGATTGGCCAGCGCAGCCGCAAAAAGCGCCACACCCAGCCCGCGCCAGGCCCATGCGCCGCTCCCTGTCCACAGCGCACCGGCCATCAGCCCCAAGGCCAGAACCATCAGCCCGCCAAGCAGCGGATAAGGCAAAAAGGGCAAGACATGCAGATGAATCATCGGCCTAGTTCCGCAACCGTTCGAGAAGCGCCTTCATATGCACCTGATCGGCTTTATAAGAGCCCGTGAGCGTATACATGATAATATTGATGCCGCCGCGCAGGGCCAGTTCACGCTGACGGGCACTGCCGGGAATCAACGGAACCAGACCCCGGCCAAGCTCATCCACCGCCCAGCCCGCCGCCAGATCATTCGAGGTGATGATAACCGGAGAAACGGAGTCGCCTCCCCGCACCGGCTGCGGATGGGTGCTGTCCACCGGCGGCAGGGCCTCGACAAAGGTTTCGCCCATGGTGGTGCGGCCAACAAAGCTCTCAAGCAGATAAAAACTCTTGGTCATCACATGGTCTGGCGGCACGGGCTCCAATTCGGGCATATCCAGCCCGTGCAGGGCGCGCCGCAGCCACAGCTGCCCGGGCGTTGGCGCGCCATCGGGGCGCTGCACAAGCGCATCGCGCGTGTCGAATAAAATTGTGCCGCCCCGCGCCATATAGG
>DAIMHB010000583.1:0-1327 GCA_036723545.1 Beijerinckiaceae bacterium | reverse complement strand
GCCTGTTACCACCCCCGAATTATAGGCGGCTGTTTTGTATCCGCCATCTTCGGGCAGGGCCTGCGGCTCGTCATAAACCACCATGAACAGATATTTCGGCTTGTCCGCCGGCACAATGGCCATGAATGTCGTGAACAGCCGGTCATGCACATAATGGCCGTTGAAGTTTTTTTCAGCGGTGCCGGTTTTGCCGCCGACAAAATAGCCCGGAATATCAGCCTTTTTGGCCGATCCGATTTCGGCATTCACCCGCATCAGATAGCGTAAAGACTCGGATGTTTCCGGCCGGATGATGACCGGCGCGTCCCGTTTGGCCTCGGCCTCGCTGCGTTTGAGAAATGTCGGGGTGATCAATGTGCCGCCATTGACCAGCGCCGCCACCGCCATTTCCGCTTGCAAGGGCGCGACAGCAAGGCCATGGCCGAAGGCTATGGTGACCGTGCTCAGCTCGCCCCAGTTTCTGGGCACGATGGGTTCGGCGCTTTCCGGTAGTTCGGTTCTCATGCGGTCGAGCTGTCCGGCTTTGCGCAGAAAGGCCTTGTGACCTTCCACACCCACCATCAGCGCGAAGCGGGCCGTGCCGATGTTGGAGGAGTGATAAAACACTTCCGGCATGGTCAGCACACGGTTTTGCGCGTGATAATCATGAATGGTGTGGCGTCCGTAACGCATTTGCGCGCGGGTATCGACACGGCTGTTGATATTGGCCTTGCCCGAGTCAATGGCCATGGCGAGGGTCAGGGCTTTGAATGTGGAGCCCATTTCATAAACACCGACAATAGCATGGTTGATGCGGTTCGGGTCAAGGGCGTCAACAGGATTGTTCGGGTCATAATCGGGCAGGGAGGTCAGGGCGATGACCTCACCGGTATTGACATCCATAATCGCGCCCGCGCAGGATTTAGCCCTATATTTGACCATGCCTGTTTCCAGCTCGTCCCGCAGCACATGGGTGGCTTTGATGTCGATGGACAGTTGCACGGGTTGCAGATCTTCCGCCGTCAGGCGGAAGCCAGCCCCGTGCAGGTCGGCAAGGCCCTGTCCGTCAATATATTTTTCGATACCGGCAATGCCATTATTGTCAATATTGGTGAATCCCAGCACATGCGCGGCCAGCGGCCCATTGGGATAGATGCGCTTATGCTCGGGCATGAATCCTATGCCGGGCAGACCCAGACGGAACACCTCCTGCCGCTCCTTGTCCGACACCGCACGTTTGATCCAGACAAAACCCTTTTTCGAGTCAATGCGCTCGCGCAGCTCCTTGGCATTCACATCCGGCAGCACAGCCGTGAGCAGTTCCACAGCTTCGTCCTTGTCGATGATG
>DAIMHB010000582.1:0-1331 GCA_036723545.1 Beijerinckiaceae bacterium | reverse complement strand
CTATATGCACTAAAGCCAACCTGTGTACCGGAACGGGATTATGCGCAGCCTCGCCCAGTGCCACCACGGGGCTTTGCATTTCACTGTCCTGCTTGAGAATGGCCTGCGTTTCGCGGGCATGTTCATAAAGGTTTTTATCCAGAGCCGCCTGCGCGTCGAGACGCTCCATCTCGGCACGCACCTCCGGCGGAACGCTGTCGCCGGTGTCATGAGGGGGCGCGGCGTCTCCCTGAGCGCGAAGCTGCTGTTGCACATCCTGAACTTCAGCCTGCGCGGCAGAGGCCAAACGTACCAGCTCGGCGGTTATCTGCTGGCTTAAAACATGCAGATTTTGCTGAACATGCTGCAAATTGGGATGCTGCGGACCATAAACAACCGATAATTTTGAGAGTTGTTGCTTTTGCTCGGCATATTGCGCGCGCAGATAGGTCAGCACACCGGAGGTGATATCTCCGGTGACATAAGGATCGTCTGGCGTGGCATGTTTCAGCGCAGCATAACGGGCCTGTGCTGCCTCCAGCCTGCTGCGCAAAAGCGCCCTGTTTTGTGCAGCATCGGGCGTACTATCGGTGGTCTTGGGTTCAGCACGGTGCGATGCACGATAATCCGAAGCCGCGCGTGCTGAAAGCGCGGCGGCTTGTTGCAAATCCGTCACTGCGCGGCTGGCTCTTGTTTCGGCTTCAGCCCATAGGGCGGCACGCCGCTGCGCCTGCCGCTCGATCAATAGTGCGGCGACCTCATTGGCCAGACGAATGGCTTTTTCTGGCTCGGTGAGGGTGGCCACAACCGCAACGCCCAAAGCGGCGTCATTCGGCTGCACCTGAAGCCCCTGCCCCAGCGCCTGCGCCAATTCAAATTCAAACCCCGCTCCCTTATATTCAGCCTGTTTTTGCAGCACGGAATCTGAATGGGCATCCGCAACAATATGGGCGATGAGCATTTGAGCACGATCACCTTCCGCACCCGGTGACAGGGATGGCGCAAATGCCGTTTTTACCTCAATCAGCGCGACTGCCGAATAAAGGGGGGGCAATTTATCGGCAAGAAAATGCGCTCCTGCGGCTCCGGCAAGCGCAAAAATCATCACAAAGGCAAAAAAACGTCCCGCATTCTTAACCTTGACGTAACTCTGCTGTTGAGATGGCATGTCTGATCCGCTTTGTGCTTCAGGCCGGACGGACGGCACAATATGTGCGATGCGCCGATACTCCGTGTCCATGTGTCACCTTAAGCCTGTTCACGCCAACACAGAACGCATATCACAGAAAAACGCGAAGATAACAGCCTTCGAGCGTTTTCACGGGTCAATAATAGTTGCGGGGTTTATAAAC
>DAIMHB010000581.1:0-1333 GCA_036723545.1 Beijerinckiaceae bacterium | reverse complement strand
ATCCTGAGGAGGTCGTAGGCCGTCTCGAAGGATGGGGAGAAGATTCAAGATGAGAGGCATGGACTTATGAACATGCCCCTCACCCCATCCCTCTCCCTGCCATGCGGGGCGAGGGGGTGGATTCCGGTAAAAAATAACAGACTCCAATTCCATTTCAGTCTTAAGGGGCAGCGAGCAGCCATGAATGAGAGTGATGCGCTGGATCTGGTGGAAAAAACCGTTTGGACCATTGTGCTGGGGGCCGGCCCTGCCGTGATAGCGGCCATGACTGTCGGCTTGGTGATTGCCCTGTTTCAGGCTCTGACCCAGATTCAGGAAATGACCCTGACCTTCGTGCCGAAAATTCTGATTGTTTTTCTCACCATAGGGCTGAGTGCCACCTTTGTCGGCGAGCGGCTGTCCGCTTTCACCCTTTATGTTTACGGGCGGATCGAAAAGGGATTTTAGCATCTGCCTGACCGGTCTGTGCACACCAGACCGGCGCAAGCTTTACATCGCAAATTCAGCCCCAGAATTGCGGAGCGGATGTGACCCAGATTTCCCAGAGTTTAAAAGACAAGCCCGTGGCCAGCGGCGGCCGCGACATTGGCTTTGCTGCGGCCATTGCCGCGATCATCTCGATTTTCTTTCTGCCCATTCCCTCGATTATGATTGATCTGGGGCTGGCCTTTTCCATTGCGCTTTCGGTTGTGATTCTGATGGTGGCGCTGTGGATTCAGCGGCCGATTGATTTTTCGGCCTTTCCGGTGGTGTTGCTGGTGGCCACCCTGCTGCGCCTGTCGCTCAATATTGCGACGACACGGCTGATTTTATCCCACGGGCCGGAAGGGGTTACGGCGGCGGGCTATATTATCGGCGGATTCTCGCGCCTGCTGATGAGCGGCGATTTTGTTATCGGGCTGATTGTCTTTGCCATTATCATCACTGTTAATTTTCTGGTGATCACCAAGGGGGCGTCGCGCATTGCTGAGGTCGGCGCGCGCTTTACCCTTGACGCTATCCCCGGCAAGCAGATGGCGATTGACGCTGACCTCTCCTCCGGCATGATTGACGAGCGCGAGGCCAGACTGCGCCGCCGCGAACTGGAGGAGGAAAGCGCTTTTTTCGGGTCGATGGATGGCGCCTCGAAATTTGTGCGCGGGGATGCCATTGCCGGTATTATCATTTTGGTGGTGAATATTTTTGGCGGTATTGTCATTGGTGTCACCCGTCACAATATGGCGCTGGGCGCGGCGGCGGATGTGTTCACCAAACTTTCGGTTGGTGATGGTCTGGTCTCACAAATTCCGGCGCTGATTGTTTCGCTGGCGGCCGGTCTGCTGGAGTCCAAGGG
>DAIMHB010000580.1:0-1333 GCA_036723545.1 Beijerinckiaceae bacterium | reverse complement strand
TATATAGTCATGGTCATCCTGAAATCCGGCGCTGTCAGCACAGATGATTGTGTCACTTTGTCTATTGCAGCGCAATATTTCTGATGTACAAAAGACCAGCAGGCCTCATGGAGAGTTCAATGGGAAAAGTCTATGCAAGCGCAGCGCTGGCGCTGGAGGGGTTGGTCAAGGACGGCATGGTCATCATGTCGGGTGGGTTCGGCTTATGCGGCATTCCGGAAAGCCTGATTGATGCCCTGCGCGACACGGGCGCGAAAGGGCTGACGGTCATTTCCAACAATGCCGGTGTCGATGGTATCAGCCTTGGCCGCCTGCTGGAAACCCGCCAGATCAAAAAAATGATTTCGTCCTATGTCGGGGAAAACAAACTGTTTGCCCAGCTTTATCTGGGCGGCGATCTGGAGCTGGAATTCAACCCGCAGGGCACACTCTCTGAGCGC
Organism: Beijerinckiaceae bacterium; assembly: GCA_036723545.1. GTDB lineage: Bacteria > Pseudomonadota > Alphaproteobacteria > Rhizobiales > Beijerinckiaceae > JANXSV01. The sequence continues at coordinate 893 of DAIMHB010000580.1, read as the reverse complement.
ATCCGCGCGGGCGGTGCCGGTATTCCGGGCTTTTACACCAAGGTGGGCGTCGGCACAGTGGTGGCCGAGGGTAAGCCGACCCGCGAGTTCAATGGCGAAACCTATATTATGGAAACCGGTCTGGTGGCTGATATCTCCATTGTTCATGCGTGGAAGGGCGACACCGAGGGCAATCTCGTCTATCGCAAAACCGCCCGCAATTTTAACCCGATGATGGCCACGGCGGGCAAGATCACCATTGCCGAGGTGGAGCATCTGGTGCAGCCCGGCGAGATTGACCCGGACCATATCCATACGCCGGGCATATTTGTGCAGCGCATTGTGCATGTGCCCAATGGCCCGAAACGTATCGAACAGCGCACAACCCGCCCCCGTATTTGAGGAGTTTGATCATGGCCTGGACTCGTGAACAGATGGCTGCCCGCGCTTCAAAAGAATTGCGTGACGGATTTTATGTGAATTTGGGGATCGGTATTCCAACATTGGTGTCGAATTTCATCCCTGAGGGCATGAGCGTTCAGCTACAAAGTGAAAACGGCATGCTCGGCATGGGCCCGTTTCCCTATGAGGACGAGGTGGATGCCGACCTGATCAATGCCGGCAAGCAGACCGTAACTGAGCTGCCGACAACCTCTTATTTTTCCAGTGCGGATTCATTCGGTATGATCCGCGGCGGCCATATTGACCTCTCCATTCTGGGGGCGATGCAGGTGGCGCAAAACGGCGATCTCGCCAACTGGATGATTCCGGGCAAGATGGTCAAGGGCATGGGCGGCGCGATGGATCTCGTGGCCGGTGTCAAGCGCGTCGTCGTGCTGATGGAACATGAGGCCAAGGGCGAATCCAAGCTGCTCAAAGCCTGCAACCTGCCCCTCACCGGCGCGCGCGTGGTG
>DAIMHB010000579.1:0-1344 GCA_036723545.1 Beijerinckiaceae bacterium | reverse complement strand
GTCGGCGTGTTCCTCCTCCGGCCAGCCGATGCACAGATAGGCGATCAGCTTCCAGTTTTCTGGCACCTCAAGGCTCCGGGCGGCGGCTAGCGGATCGAGAATCGACACCCAGCCAAGGCCAAGGCCAGCCGCGCGCGCCGCCAGCCAGAGCGTGGTGATCATGCTCACCACGGAATAATCCAGCATTTCGGGCATGGTGCGCTTGCCCAGACCGCCGCCTTGCGGGGTGGTGTGGTCGCAAAAACAGGCCAGTTGCAGCGGCGCAGCATCCATGCCCGCCAGTTTGAGTTTAGCATATAGTGCGGCCCGCTCGCCCTGCTGTTCGGCCAGAGCCTCGGCATTGCAGGCTTCGAAATTGGCCTTCAATGCGGCGCGGGCTGGCGCGCTGTCCACCCGCACCCAGCGCCAGGGCTGGGCATTGCCCACCGAAGGGGCAAGCTGGGCAATATCCAGCAAGGTTTCGATCAGGCTGTCCGGCACGGGGTCGCGCCGGAAGCGGCGCACATCTCGCCGCCATAGCATCAGCTGGGTGAGTTGCGCCTGAAAGGCCGCATCAAAAACAGGTTTCATGGCACCGCCGCAATCAGATGAAAAAACGAACCCGTCACATGGCCCCGCTGGCTGCCGGAGGGCGCGGGCGCACTGCCATAGGCATCCACAACCTGCGCGAAGGGCGCGTCTCCGCCAAGGCTTGTGATGCTGGCATAATGAAACTCATGGCCGCGAAAGCGCGTGCCTTTGGCCCCCAAAGCGCCCGCCGCGCAGAGCGTGGCATCGCGGTAGCCCAGCTGCATTTTGCGTCTGGCAAAACTGGTGGAGACGCTGAGCAGCCCCGCCATGCGATGAACATGGCCTTGCGCATCGGTGAGACTTTCGCCCAGCGCCATATAGCCGCCGCACTCGCCATGCACCGGTTTTGTCTGGGCAAAGCGGCTCAGTTCATGGTGGAAATTATCTGCGGCGGCCAGTGCGCCCGCGTGCAATTCGGGATAGCCGCCGGGCAGCCAGCAGACATCAGCACTTCTATCCGGCCCCTCATTGGCCAGTGGCGAAAAGGGTAGAATTTCCGCGCCTAAAGCCCGCCATCCATGCAGCAAATGCGGATAAATGAAGGAAAATGCGGCGTCTTGCGCCAAGGCAATGCGCTGGCCGGGCGGCGTGAGGGCAAGCGCGGAGGTGCTTTTGAACTCCAGTGGCGGCGCCAGAGCCAGCACTTTATCCAGATCAACATGGGCCTCGATAAAATCGGCCATGGCGTCCAGCCGCGCTGCAAGATCAGCCGTTTCGCCCGCCTGCCCAAATCCGACGCCGTGGTTTTGCCCGAGCGCCACCTTGGACTTGTGC
>DAIMHB010000578.1:0-1344 GCA_036723545.1 Beijerinckiaceae bacterium | reverse complement strand
GCCTGTGTAGGTATCCTGTCTCGTGATTCAAAGGAAATTTTTATGCGCGCCGAAGCCGAAGCGCTGAATGAGCAGATCAAGCAGTCCATAGGGCTGCTGAGGAGGCATCTTTGACGTGGATGTCGCCACCCGCCGTTTAGCCGAACTGAATGCCAAATCCGAAGCCCCTGAATTCTGGAATGATGCCGCCGCCGCGCAAATTCTGATGCGTGAACGCGACCAGCTTGAAGCCGGTCTTTCCGCGCTCAAAAAGCTGGAAGGCGATCTCGAGGATGCCCTCACGCTGATCGAACTGGGCGAACTGGAAGGCGATTCAGCCACCGAGGATGAAGGCGTTGCCCATCTGCGCATGATCAGGGCCGAGGCCGAGCGGCGTCAGGTGGAGGCGATGCTGTCAGGCGAGGCCGATGCCAATGACACCTATGTTGAGGTGCATTCGGGCGCGGGCGGCACCGAAAGCTGTGACTGGGCCCGCATGTTGTTCCGCATGTATGGCCGCTGGGGCGAGCGCCGCAAGTTCAAAGTGGAGATTGTCGAGGAGACCGCCGGTGACGAGGCCGGCATCAAGGGCGCAACCCTTCTCGTGAAGGGGCATAATGCCTATGGCTGGCTGAAAACCGAATCCGGCGTGCATCGTCTGGTGCGGATTTCGCCGTTTGACTCCAATGCGCGCCGCCACACCAGCTTTGCCTCGGTCTGGGTCTATCCGGTGATTGATGACCGCATTGTCATCGATGTGAAGGAATCCGATTGCCGTATTGATACCTATCGCTCAAGTGGCGCAGGTGGGCAGCATGTCAACACCACCGATTCAGCTGTGCGTATCACCCATGTGCCTTCGGGCATTGTTGTGGCCTGTCAGAATGGCCGCTCGCAGCACCAAAATAAAGCCATGGCGTGGGACATGCTGCGCGCCCGCCTCTATGAGCAGGAGCTGAAAAAGCGTGAGGAAAAGGCCAATGCCGAAGCCTCGTCCAAAACCGACATCGGCTGGGGCCACCAGATCCGCTCTTATGTGTTGCAGCCCTATCAGATGGTGAAAGATTTACGCACCGGCCATGTCTCACAAAGCCCGTCCGATGTGCTGGATGGTGATATTGATGATTTCATTGAAGCCTCGCTCGCCCATCGCATCAGCGGCAAGGCCAATGAATCGATTGAGGATGTGGATTAGGGCTTTAGCCCTAATGATCGGCGCAATGTTGCTTCAATATAGGTCTGCCAGCCTTTGCCTGTGGCTTTGAGGGCGGTGAGTACATCGTCCGAAAGCCGGATGGAGATGGTTTTCTTTGGCTTCGCCACGTTTGGTCTGCCACGCAGGCGGCGCGTAAATGCCGCCTGGCC
>DAIMHB010000577.1:0-1348 GCA_036723545.1 Beijerinckiaceae bacterium | reverse complement strand
GGCCTGATGGCTGTCGTCCAAAACCCGGATGAGGCCATAGGGCATATCCCGCAGCGCGGGTTCCGGCGTGGCGGGGTCGGGCCGGCGCGTCTCGCCTGCCGCCGGAATGTGCATATGGCTGAAATCGGGCGATTGCCCCGGTCGGGCTGGCGGTTCTGGGATGTGAAGCTGGAGCGCAGAAGGCGTGGACATGGGAAAAAATCCTGTCTGATGTATCCCCATTAATGTGAGAATTCACGCTCAAAATCGCAATATCTATCTTTTCGTGAAACTATGAATTTAGGAATTGGAATTGCGGGATTTTGAATATTCTTGGATCATTCATGCCGGATTAAAAATCAGAACCATTATCGCGGTTCTGTTGCCTATGGCCGCTGCCCGCCGCCGCGCTTGAAGGTTGTGTTTCAGGCGGCATTACTCGCTTTTTTAACGGTCTCGCCAAGCGCAAAGCGAACGGCGGCCTGCACATGAATTGCGGTTGAATCAAAGCCCGGGCATGGCAAATGGTCGGGGTCAAGGCTGAGGCAAATTTCGGTGCAGCCAAGAATGACACTGTCCGCGCCCTGATCCATGCCAGTGCGGATGATATTGAGCAGGGCCTCGCGCGACTCTGTCCGGATGATGCCACGGCATAATTCGTCGAAAATAATGGAATGGACTTTTGTACGTTCATCTTCGCCGGGAACCAGCACGTCCAGATCATGGGTTTTCATCTGGTCATGATAAAATCCATGCTCCATTGTGTAGCGCGTGGCCAGCAGCAGGGGGCGGCGCGCACCAGCCGCCTTCAGGGCCAGCGCGGTTTCGTCGATAATGTCAATCAGCGGAATCTGGCACTGCGCCTCAACCGCTTTGGCCACAAGATGCATCGTGTTGGTGCAGATCAGCACACAATCGGCCCCCGCGCGCTGCAACCGGGCGGCCGCTTCGCCCAATAAGGCACCAGCCTGCGCCCATTGATCGGCCTTTTGCAGCTGAACCACACGCTCAAAATCAAAGGAACGCAGGAGAATTTCCGCTGAATGAAGCCCGCCCTGCTGCTGGCGCATCGCCAGATTGATCTTGCGGTAGTAAACCTCTGTGCTCTCCCAGCTCATCCCACCGATAAGGCCAATCGTTTTCATCGCTTTATGTCCTGAAGTTATTTAAAGAAGTTGATTATCATCGCGTATTGAATTGAAATATATTTGCCTATTTTTGAAAAATTTAGATAATTTCTGGATTATTATTTCAAATTTTGCCAAAATATTTAAAAATTTGAGCTGTAAGGCCAATTTGTAATGAGGATAATTTTGACAGGCTTAAAACTCAACAGTTGATTTGCAATATTGATTTTTGTCTGTTCATT
>DAIMHB010000576.1:0-1358 GCA_036723545.1 Beijerinckiaceae bacterium | reverse complement strand
GGGTGCACCATCTGGCTCAATTCGCCAAAGGAAAGGGAATATTGGCGTGGATCAAGCCCAAGAATTTCAAACATGCTGGCGGACCAATAAATGCGGCCGCGGGCAATATCCCAATCCCACAGACCGCATTTGCCACGATTGAGCGCTGTATCAATGCGGGAGCGGATTTCACCGCAGACAATCTCCGCTTCTCCGGCGCGGGTGGCCTGCCAGAAATAAGCCGTGGCGGTAATCAGCAGCATAATGGCCACAGACAGCAAAAGCAGGCTTTGCCGGTTTGCCCCGCGCTGCCATGCCCCTAAAATTGTGTCAAATGGCGCAATGAGCACCAGCTGCTGATGTCTGTTGGGTAAATTCTGTGCCGCAACAAAAGCGCGGCGTCCGTCATTCAACGTGAGCGGGATCACACCCGCAAGCTCGGCAAATGTGGTTACGGGCTGGTTATAACCAAGGATATCCTCAATATGCCGGTTCAGAGCCTCCGGCTCACCCTGTGCGGCCATAATGGCGCCATTCGCGTCGGTGAGGTAAATGTGCCTGCCATGGCTCAGGCCGCTGCCGTTCAGCCATTGTGCAAACTGATCGGGAAATTGATGTTCATCCTCACCACCGGCCATCTGATCCAGCTGTGCGGCCATGAGTCTGAATGTAAAATTCAGTTCACTTTGGGCCGCTGTCAGAAGGCGGTCACGCTCGGAATAGGCTTGCAGGGCCGACACCAGCGCCAGCACCAGCAGAAACAGCACAATGAACACCGGAACAAGACGGATGAGCCAGGGTTCGATCCGGCTTACAAAGTTGCGGGCAGGCTGACGCCAGGGCCTGTCAAGGTCGGCGGTAAAGGATTGCGGCAGGCTGTGTTCTTTGTGCTGAACATAAGCCTCACGCGAATCATTTCTGGCTGCGCCTGCACGCGCCATGCGGTTGTCCTTCGGATAAGTGAGTGGGTTTTACTCGGGTTGGTATGACGCAACGTAAATACATCTACGAATCACCAGCCATCTGAATCCGATGCGAATCATTTGTCCAGAGTCTAACGAATCGTTAATAAAATATATTTATAAAATACACTTATAAGCTGTATCCTTGTGTCTGGCTGTCCGTATTACGAGTCATTTCTGGCCAGAGACCGCGTTACAATGTCGCGCACATCGGCTGATAATTGCGGCGAGGCTGCAATGGCGGCCAGCGCGGCTTCGGCATGATTCTGCCGTATGGGTTCAAAAGAACGCCATGTCCGGAAGGCTGAAAGCAGGCGAGCGGCCACTTGCGGGTTTCTTGTGTCAAGATCAAGAACGATTCTGGCCAAAAACTGATAGCCTGCGCCGTCGCGGCGGTTGAACTGGGTCGTATTGCTC
>DAIMHB010000575.1:0-1362 GCA_036723545.1 Beijerinckiaceae bacterium | reverse complement strand
CAGAACAACACGCATGATCCATCTCCAGATAGGATATACATTGTATATCCTATTGCTGTACGGTGCAATTCAGATTACATCTGGTCCGGGCCGCGTGAAATGGCGCCGACACCGGTACGGGCCACTTCCACAAGGCCGATGGGGCGCATCAGCTCGACAAAATCATCAATTTTCGACGGCTTGCCGGTCAGCTCAAAGACAAAGCTGGTGGTGGTGGCGTCAATCACGCGGGCACGGAAGGCTTCGGCCAGTCGCAAAGCCTCAGCGCGGTTCTCGCCCTTGCCGCAGACCTTGATCATCGCCAGTTCACGCTCGATGAATTTGCCCATCACGGTCAGATCATTGACCTTATGCACCGGCACAAGGCGCTCAAGCTGATGGCGGATCTGCTCGATGGTTTCGGGCGCACCCAGAGTGACAATGGTGATGCGCGAGAGATGCTCGGCATGGGCCACTTCGGCAACCGTGAGGCTTTCAATATTATAGCCACGACCAGAAAACAGCCCAACCACACGGGCCAGAACGCCGGGCTCATTATCCACAAGAACCGAGAGCGTATGGCTCTCGACATTGGACTTGAACGAGGCGGAAGAATAGGGCGAAGGAGGTGAAACAGGTGCGTTCATTGTTTATATCCTTGAAAGAAATTCTATTTACCCTCACCCTCACCCTCTCCCAGAGGGAGAGGGAATGGCTTGAACCACGCCTTCTCCCTTTGGGAGAAGGTTGGGATGAGGGCACTGCATCACACCAGCATCTTGCCCTTGGCATCAATGGCGGTGCCGATATCTTCCGAAACATCGCCCAGCAGCATCTCGTTATGGGCCTTGCCGGACGGAATCATCGGGAAGCAATTTTCCGATTTTTCGACCAGACAGTCGAAAATCACCGGTTTGGGCGTATCAATCATCTCCAGAATCGCCGCATCCAGCTTGTCCGGGTCTGAGCAGCGGATACCATGGCCGCCATAGGCCTCGGCCAGCTTCACAAAGTCGGGCAGCGCTTCGGAATAGCTTTCCGAATAGCGCGCGCCATGCAGCAATTCCTGCCACTGACGCACCATGCCCATATATTCATTGTTCAGAATGAAAATTTTGACCGGCAGACGATATTGCAGCGCGGTGGACATTTCCTGCATATTCATCAGGATCGAGGCTTCACCGGCAATATCAATCACCAGCGCTTTGGGGTGCGCCATCTGCACGCCAATGGCGGCAGGCAGGCCATAGCCCATGGTGCCAAGGCCGCCGGAGGTCATCCAGCGATTGGGCTCCTCAAAATGATAATGCTGCGCCGCCCACATCTGATGCTGGCCGACCTCGGTGGTGATATAGGTGTCGCGGCCCTTGGTCAGTTCATAAA
>DAIMHB010000574.1:0-1373 GCA_036723545.1 Beijerinckiaceae bacterium | reverse complement strand
CCTCTCTCATCCGCGCAACAGGTGCCGAACCCCTCAATGCGCCGCAACTGGATCTGGTGATATGCTGATACGCGCGCGCCGCATGAGAAGGCATGGCTCATCTCTCGCAACATTCTGCCTGTGCAGCCTAATGCTGGCGGGATGTGTTGACACGGCTAAAAAGGTTCCGCTAAGCGCCGCTGCCCCTCCTCCGGTTGAGGACAATGTCAAAATCGAGCGTGTGCCCGGCGCCAATCTTGCTGCGACCCCTTTATCCCTGATGAGTCTTGACGGCGCGCCGCCCAATGCCACCGCAGCGCTTGTATCCGAACTGCAAAAACAGGCCATCGCCCATCAGATTGTGCTGACCGATGCAAAATCGGCCAGATATCTAGCACGCGGTTATTTTTCTGTGCTGAGCGAGGGTGAAAATACCCAATTTGTGTATGTCTGGGATGTGGCGGACGCCGACAAGCACGAAACACACCGGCTGACCGATTCCGTTGTGGTCAAGGGCACATCGCCCCAGCCCTGGTCGCTGTTTTTACAGCAGACGGCTGCCGAACTTGCTGAAAAAAGCACGGATGATCTGGCCGCCATGCTGTCCAACATGCCCGAAGCAAAGGCCGGACTGAAAAGAACGGTTCCCATCCATTAAACCAAGGCTCCGCCATGAGGCCGAAAAGACATAAATACTACGGATTCGCATTTTTATGGATGGATGGTGATTTTTCTTATGTGAAAGAAACATGACTTGCCTTGTTCACATGTGCTGCGCCTGCTAAGAGGCGCTATCTGGATAGATTGCGTCACGTCACTTGTCTGAGGAGCATGTCTTTATGGCTGAAATCCGAAAAGCCCCCGCCATGAAAATTCTGGCCGGCAATTCCAACATCGCCCTCGCCGAATCCATTGCCGCCTATCTGGGCGAGCCTCTGACCAAATGTCAGGTGCGCCGCTTTGCCGATATGGAAATCTTTGTCGAAATTCAGGAAAATGTGCGCGGACAGGATGCCTTCATCATCCAGTCCACCTCTTACCCCACCAATGACCATCTGATGGAAGTGCTGATCATGTCCGATGCGCTGCGCCGCGCCTCGGCCCGGCGGATCACAGCGGTCATTCCTTATTTCGGCTATGCGCGGCAGGACCGCAAACCCGGCCCGCGCACGCCCATCTCGGCCAAGCTGGTGGCCAATCTCATCACCCGCGCCGGAGCTGACCGCGTGCTGACGGTTGACCTGCACGCCGGACAGATTCAGGGCTTCTTCGATATTCCCACCGACAATCTTTATGGCGCGCCAGTGATGGTGCGCGACATTAAAGAGCGGATGGATCTGCGCAATGTGATGGTGGTTTCGCCCGATGTCGGCGGCGTGGTGCGCGCACGGGCG
>DAIMHB010000573.1:0-1392 GCA_036723545.1 Beijerinckiaceae bacterium | reverse complement strand
GCACCATCACCTCGAAGCCTCTGGCCGCACCCGTCAATACGTCCAATAATTTTAAGTCTCTAGCGGTTCCGGCCAGCCCCTCGCCGCATCTGAGCCAGAATACGCCGGTTGTCGAGCCTGCAACCACGGCTTCAGTGGCTTCGCATCCTGTGTCATCGCTGGAAGGGTGGAGCGCCGCAGGCGGAACCCCGATTGTGGTGGCCACCGGCGAAACCGTAAAAATGCTTGCGGTGCGTTATGGCGTGCCGGTGAATGTATTGCTGAGCGTCAATGGCTTTACCTCTGCGGCGCAGGTGCAGCCCGGGGCCCGAATGGTTATTCCGGTGTATAATGCAGGCGGAAAAAGCGCTGCCAATGCGGCGCAGGCGCCTTCCAATATTGTGCCGCGCGCTGTGGCTGTGGTGCCGCAAAACGAAGCGAAGATGAAATTTGTTACCGGCGCCCAACCGGCAAATGCCCAGGCCGCAAAACCGGCGGCGATTGCCGGACAGGTTAAGCCGAAGGATGCTGCCAAGCCCGTTGTCGCGGCAACAGCAGCCGTGCCTGCCAAAGGCGCAAAAGCTGTCGATGTCGCGCAGCAGGCCAAGCCTGTGCCGCAGGCTGGCGCTGGCGCGCATAACAAACCGCTTGTGGTTGCAGCGGCCACTCCGGAGCCCGTGAAGCCACATGCGGCTGCGACAAAACCAGCGGCTTTGCCTGTGGATACGACACCGACCTCAAGTTTGCAGCCCGATACGGCCAAGCCGGTCGCTGCAGCTGCGCCTGCACCGGCTACAGATGTGGCCGATGCGGCCCCCGAGTTTCGCTGGCCTGCGCGTGGCCGTGTGATTCAAGCCTTCAAGGCTGGCACGAATGACGGTATTGATATTGCTTTGCCGGAAGGCACAGCGGTCAAGGCCGCCGAAGCTGGCGTCGTGGCCTATGCGGGCAGCGAGCTGAAGGGCTATGGCAATCTCGTTCTGATCCGCCATCCAAACGGCTTTGTCTCTGCCTATGCGCATAATTCTGAATTGATGGTCAAGCGCGGTGATACGGTCAAGCGCGGTCAGATCATTGCCAAGTCTGGCCAGACCGGCAATGTCACCAGTGCCCAGCTGCATTTTGAACTGCGCAAAGGATCAACGCCGGTTGACCCGACCACCTATCTGGCCGGTTTATGAATGTGACAGCCGCTGCGAGATAGGCCGGTAAACTCTCTTTATGTCCTGAATGTTCAGGCGCAAAATTCACAAGATGATTTCCGCGAGACACGAAAATCATTTTGTGACCACAGGCGGTACGGTCCCATGAAAGGCCGTACCGTCTTTTAGAGTCTGTTGCCTTTAGACGGAAACGTCTCCTTCTCCCCGTTCATCCTTCGAGAGCCTCAGGATGACGGGGAGAAGGGACGCT
>DAIMHB010000572.1:0-1394 GCA_036723545.1 Beijerinckiaceae bacterium | reverse complement strand
AATCCCGATAGTTCAGCGCCGCGCCATGTCCGGCGCTGGTCAGTGGCGGCGACAAGGATGCCGCCAGTTCCCGCAAAGGGGCCGAGGAGATCACATGACGGGCATGATATATGTGTTCGTTTCCCTGCGCATCGCGTGCCGAGACGGCCCAGAGCTGCTCGGCCTCAGTCCATGTTGCGCCGGTGACCGTGCAGCCCATGTCGATGATGCCGCCCTGCGCCCGTGTTTTCTGCGCGGCAGCCTCCCACAACATGCCCGGCCCGCGGCGCGGATAGCGGAAACTCTCAATCAGGGTTTTGATCACGGCCTCACCTGGCGCGGCGGGCGCCTTGCGCTTAGCCCTGAAGCTGCGCAGCAGCGCATTGGCAATGGCCGAGCCAAGGCTTAAGCCCTTGATGCGCTGCGCCGCCCAATCGGCAGAAATGTCATCGCAGGACATGCCCCAGACCTTTTCCGTATAGGTGCGGAAAAAAATAGAAAACAACTTCTCGCCGAATTGATTGCGCACCCATTGGTGAAAGCTCTTAGGCGCAGCAACAGGGGTTAATTTGGCCCAGCCATAAGAGAGAACACATAAAAAACTGGTGAAAATGCCAAGGTTGGCCAGCGCCTCAAAGGCTTTCAGCGGATAGGAATAATATTTGCCGCCATAATAAATGCGTGAAAGGCGTGGCCGCTCGATAAAATCATCCGGCAAAAGCTCATTCCACAAATCCACAACCTCGCGGGATTTGGAAAAGAAGCGATGACCGCCGATGTCAAACAAATAGCCTTTGTAATTCACCGTGCGGCTGATGCCCCCCACAAGTAATGGGTCCTGCTCCAGCACAGTTACGGAATGCCCGGCCTTGGTCAGCAGATAGGACGCGGTCAAACCTGCGGGCCCCGCGCCAATAATCAGCACATCCTGAACTGTATTTTGAGCGGAAGCGTGTAAATCTTGTTTCAAATCTCACCAGAAATCAAGCTGTCCGAATCTTCAGACCGGACTTTGATGCTGATAAGATAATAAAAATATATAATAAAATATTATTTATATTTATATTTTTTCAAAAAATGAGAATTTTTAATCTTAAATTCTATATTTTCAAAAATAAGATCACCATAAAAAGGCACATCACGAATTCATAATCATCACATGGGATAGTTTAAAACCTAATACATCCTGTATTGATGTCGCAGATTTTATATAAAAACCCATGCCCGCACGCAGGACATCAGCAGCTGAATTTGCCTTTGAAGGTCAGCCCAAAGCGGCAAGCGCGGTATAACGTGCTGTTGAATTGCTCGCCGCTAGAGTTTGTTGCCTTTAGATGGAAACGTCTCCCTCTCCCTGCGCGCGGGGAGAGGGTGGGGTGAGGGGCATTTTTATGATTTATGCCCCTCATCCTGTC
>DAIMHB010000571.1:0-1399 GCA_036723545.1 Beijerinckiaceae bacterium | reverse complement strand
GTTTCTTATTGACATCACTGCGCCCGCTGCGGCGGAGCTGTTTGCCGAAGTGCCGGAGCCTTTATTTGCCACGCTGGAGCCCGTGTCACCCCGCCGGTTCCGGCTGCGCTTTGACCCCGTGCCCCCCGCGACAGATTTGGGCGCGCAGGTGGTGCGTCTGACGCTTGTCTCCGGCGCTCAGGCCATTGAAACACAAATTCGTCTCGACGGCAGGCCGGTTACGCCCTAATCTTAAGAGGTCATGATCAGGGAGAATTTTGAATGCCTATTTCTGTTGGCGAAACCTTGCCATTTGCCACCTTCCGTGTGCCGGGCGCAGACGGGCCGATCAGCCAGACCACTGGCGATATTTTCAATGGCAAGCGCGTGGTGCTGTTTGCTGTGCCCGGCGCCTTCACGCCCACTTGCCATAAAAACCATCTGCCCGGCTATCTCGATAAGGCCGAGGCCATCAAGGCCAAAGGTGTGGATCTGATTGCGGTTGTGTCGGTTAATGATGTGCATGTCATGGCCGCCTGGGCGCGCGCAACCGAGGCCGATGGGCGGATTTTGTTTCTGGCCGACGGCAACGGGGATTTCACCAATGCGGTGGATCTGGCCTTTGATGCCAGCGGCGGCGGCATGGGTCTCCGCTCCAAGCGTTATTCCATGCTGGTGGAAGACGGTGTGGTCAAAAGCCTGAATATTGAGGATGCACCGGGCAAAGCCGACATTTCCGGCGCTGAGGCGATGCTGAAGCAGCTTTGAGGGCGCTGGTCTGATTGCAGCGAGAGCATTCCAGATCTAAGGGAAAATCGTTGTGCGCGCCCCCTCTCCCCATTCAAATGGGGTGAGGGGGGCGACGCCGTTTAAAGCGTCAGGCTTTAGGCCGCACCTCTAACACGATTAGGCTCGTCATACGCGGACGTGATCCGCATATTCACGCATAAAACGTGGATGGCCGCGTCAGGCGCGGCCATGACGCGAAAACGAAACGCTTTTGGTGTTTACAAATAAGCCTGCATGGCGGCTGTGGCGAGTTGGTCGGCGCGCTCATTGAGTTCATTGCCGGCATGGCCTTTGACCCAGTGCCAAGAAATCTCATGGGCCTGTACGGCCGCATCGAGCCGCATCCAGAGATCGACATTTTTAACCGGCTCTTTGCTGGCGGTTTTCCAGCCCTTGGCCTTCCAGCCTTGAATCCAGAGGGTGATGCCATTGCGCAAATATTGCGAGTCGGTGTGCAATTCGACGGTACAGGGGCGCTTGAGGCTTTCCAGCGCGGCAATGGCGGCGGTCAGCTCCATGCGGTTATTGGTGGTCATGGCCTCGCCGCCCGAAAGCTCCTTGCGCGCTTCGCCAAAGGACAGAATCGCCCCCCAGCCCCCCGGCCCCGGATTGCCCTTGAAGCCGCCATCCG
>DAIMHB010000570.1:0-1403 GCA_036723545.1 Beijerinckiaceae bacterium | reverse complement strand
GAATAACAGGGGCTTTGGCCATCATGGCCAGTGTGGCGGGTGTGTGCCGGTAAAGGGTCATAACAGCCTCGTTCAGTTGGGATATGATTTTGAGTTGAGAAACTGGCCGTTTTCTAGCCCGTTCCGCTTGACGGGGCAACTGCCCGCGTCACACTTTGGTTCATACGATTTCAAAATGGATTTTTAAAAATGCGGGCACAAACACGGGCTGTGGTGATTGGCGGCGGAATTGTCGGGTGTTCTATTCTGTATCATCTGGCCAAGGCGGGCTGGAGCGATGTTGTTCTGATCGAAAAAAGCGAACTCACCTCGGGCTCGACATGGCACGCGGCGGGCGGCACCCACACTTTCAATGGTGATGCCAATGTCTCGCGTCTGCAAAAATATACGCTGGAGCTGTACCGCGAGCTGGAGGCCTTTTCCGGCCAGTCCTGCGGCCTTCATGCCAATGGCGGCCTGATGCTGGCCGCCAATCAGGGCGAGATGGATTTTCTCCACCTGATGAAGTCCCGCGCCCGTTATCTCGACATGGAAACAGAAATCATTTCGGTGGCCGAGGCCAAGCGCCGCAATGTGCTGATCGAGGAAAAATATTTCACCGGCGCACTGTGGCGGGCCGATGGCGGCCATTGCGACCCGGCTGGCACCACACAGGCCTATGCCAAATCCGCCCGGATGCTGGGCGCGGAAATCAACCGCTTCACCCGTGTTTTATCCCTGAGCCAGCGGCCCGACGCCAGCTGGGATGTAGTCACGGACAAAGGCACCATCCATGCCGAGCATGTGGTCAATGCTGCCGGCCTGTGGGCGCGCGAACTGGGGCAGATGGTGGGGCTGGAACTGCCCGTATTGGCGATGGAGCATCATTATATCGTCACCGAGGCCATTCCCGAACTGGCCGATCTGGAGCGGGAAATCGTCAATACCACCGATTTTTCCGGCGAAATTTATGTGCGGCAGGAGGGCAAGGGCGCGCTGCTGGGCACCTATGAGCAGGCCTGTGTGCCCTGGGCGCCGATCAAAACACCGGATGAGTTTTCGATGCAGCTTTTGCCCGATGACTTTGACCGTCTGGCACCGGAACTGGAAGTGGGCTTCGAGCATTTCCCCGCAGTGGGGCGCGCGGGCATTAAAAAGGCGATCAACGGCCCCTTTACCTTCGCCCCCGACGGCAATCCGCTGGTGGGGCCGGTGCGCGGCCTGAAGAACTATTGGGTGGCCTGCGCCGTGATGGCGGGTTTTTCGCAAGGCGGCGGCATCGGCCTTATTCTCTCGCGCTGGATGAAGGACAATGACCCGGGCGCGGACGTGATGGCGATGGATGTGTCGCGCTTTGGCACTTACGCCATGCCCAAATATACCCGCGCGCGGGTGGTGGAAAATTACCGCCGCCGCTTCCGCCT
>DAIMHB010000569.1:0-1406 GCA_036723545.1 Beijerinckiaceae bacterium | reverse complement strand
ACCTTGATCGAAGTATGTGCGGGCACCGGCAGATCCGCCAGACGATGCCTTATGTCCAGCGCAATCGCATGGCTGGCCCGGCTGCGCCCGGTCTTCGGCGTCAGGCTGATGCTCAGGTCACCCAGTTCCACCTTGTCGCGCATATAATAATGACGCACCAAACCGTTGAAATTGAACGGTGAGGATGTGCCGACATAAGACTGGATGGAGACAAGCTCCGGCAGGTCTCTCAATCGCTCAGCTGCGGCGCGCAGCACGCGGTCCGTGTCCTCCAGCGCTGCACCCTGCGGCAGGTTCACCACCACCTGCACTTCTGATTTATTGTCGAAGGGCAGTAATTTTACCCGCACGTCCTTGGTGGCAAAGAGCACGCAGACCGCCAGAGTGGCAAAGCCCACGGTCAGCAAAAACACCTTCGCGCGCCGACGCCCCGTGAGCAGAGGCCGCGCAAGGCGAAGATAGGCGCGGCCCATCAGGCCGATGTCATGGCCGTGTCCCGAACCATGCGCGGCAACTGTTTCAAAGCGTTTGCGGGCGATTTTCAGCAGCAGCCAAGGGGTGATGGTGACGGCAATAAAGAAGGAAAACAGCATCGCCATTGAAGCATTGGCCGGAATCGGGCTCATATAAGGGCCCATCAAGCCGCTGACAAACATCATCGGCAACAGAGCCGCAACAATGGTCAGTGTGGCGACAATGGTCGGATTGCCCACTTCGGCCACCGCTTCAACCGCCGTTTCCACCAGCCCGCGGCTGCCGCGCATCGACCAGTGCCGGACAATATTTTCGACAACCACAATCGCGTCATCCACCAGAATACCGATGGAAAAAATCAGCGCAAACAGCGAGACGCGGTTGATAGTATAGCCCATCAGCCAAGAGGCAAAGAGGGTGAGCAGAATGGTTGTGGGAATGATAATGGCCACAACCACGCCCTCACGCCAGCCGATCGCCAGTGTGATCAGCACCACAATCGAGACGGTGGCCAGCCCCAAATGAAACAACATTTCATTGGCCTTTTCATTGGCCGTTTCGCCATAGTTGCGGGTGACATCAAGGTTGAGACCAACTGGCACAAGCCGCGCTTTCACGACATCAAGCCGGTGCAGAATGTCATCCGCCACGCTCACCGCATTGGCGCCCTTGCGCTTGGCCAGCGCCAGCGTCACGGCGGGGCGCTGATCGAGCGTGCCGTCGGCTTTACGGGTGAGCATCCATGCGCGGTGCTCCGGCTCGGCGGCCCCCACAACCACATCCGCCACATCTTTAACATAGACGGGGCGGCCATCGCGCGCGGTCAGCAGAAGCAGGCCAATATCCGGCACGCCCTGCAGGGTCTGCCCTGCCAGAACCGGCAAGGCCTTTCCCCCGTCCCGAAAGGCTCCAACCACAAAAGAACGGTTGGC
>DAIMHB010000568.1:0-1418 GCA_036723545.1 Beijerinckiaceae bacterium | reverse complement strand
TCTTCAAATAGGTGAGCGCGTTTCCGGCGAGGGGCATATTGTCTGCGGCCATTGCCGCAACTGCCGCGCCGGGCGGGGGCATTTGTGCCGCAACACTTTGGGCGTGGGCGTCAATCGTCCCGGCGCTTTTGGCGAGTTTTTATGCCTGCCCGCCAGCAATGTCTGCAAGCTGCCGGAGGCCATTTCGGACGATGTGGCGGCCATTCTCGACCCGCTGGGCAATGCGGTGCACACGGCCCTCTCGTTTGATCTGGTGGGTGAGGATGTGCTCATCACCGGCGCAGGGCCGATTGGCCTGATGGCGGTGGCTGTGGCGCGCTTTTGCGGCGCACGCTATATCGCGGTGACGGATGTCAATGATTACCGCCTTGGTCTTGCCATGCAGATGGGCGCTACGCGCACTGTGCGCGCCGACAAGGAAGACCTCAAAGAGGTGATGAAAGACATGGACATGCACGAGGGCTTTGACGTGGGGCTGGAAATGTCCGGCAATCCTTCGGCCTTGCGCGCGATGATTGCCGCCATGAACCACGGCGGTAAAATTGCGCTGCTGGGCATATTGGCCGATCAGGCGGCGATCAACTGGAATGCGGTGATTTTCAAAAGCCTGACCCTCAAGGGCATTTATGGCCGCGAAATGTATGAGACATGGTATAAAATGCTGGCCATGCTGCAATCAGGGCTGGATGTGACGCCGGTGATTACCCATCGCATTGGCTTCAGCGACTATGAGCAGGGCTTTGCCGCGCTCAATGCCGGCACCGCCTGCAAGGTGGTGATGGATCTGGCGGGGTGATTCAATACACTGACCGTCATGGCCGCGCTCGACATGCGTTGATGGAAAAGCATGGATACGCGGGTCAAGCCCGCGTATGACGCTGTAGTTTAACACACTTACCGTTGACGCTGTGTTTTGACACATTTGCCGTCATGGCCGGACTTGATCCGGCCATCCACGGCGTAAACCTTACTCCACGTCCAATTTGCGCAATGTCCAGCCCACATTGAACCAGCTGAAGCCGACAAAAATCAGGTCAATGCCCAAAAACAGCCCCAGCGTATAGAGGCTGGAGGTGGGCCACTGGCTCAAAATCATCATGCCGACCAGAATGGTGATTGCGCCGGAGAGGCCCATCAGCCCCCAGGGCGCGCCGTGGCGCATGTGGAAGCTCAGATAAATCCGCACCACACCGGCAATGGCCAATGACACGCCCAGAAACAGCGTCAGCACACCGGCGGCCAGACTGGGATTGTTGAAGGTGAGAAAACCGGCAAAGGTTGAAGCCAGTCCCAGAATGAGCCAGAAGAAAAATCCGCTCCATTGTCGCATTTGAAAGGCGACAAACACCTCGCCCAAGCCCGCCATCAGCATCATGATGCCGACATAAAACACAGTGGCCAATGTGGCGGACATGACG
>DAIMHB010000567.1:1090-1430 GCA_036723545.1 Beijerinckiaceae bacterium | reverse complement strand
GAATGACAACAGTCATGGGGCGCGCCAGATGCGGCAGCACAATAAAAAAGAAATAGGGAATGGGCTTTGCCCCATCCATCTCCGCCGCTTCCTTTTGCTCTTCATCGAGGGATTGCAGGGCGGTAAGCAAAATCAGGGTGGCGAAGGGCAGCCAT
This sequence comes from Beijerinckiaceae bacterium, assembly GCA_036723545.1. GTDB lineage: Bacteria > Pseudomonadota > Alphaproteobacteria > Rhizobiales > Beijerinckiaceae > JANXSV01. Next base: position 1,275 of record DAIMHB010000567.1, on the reverse strand, counting down.
TGCCAGGCCACCATGATGATGACAGCGGTAAGCGGCGCCTGGGCAAACCAGTCAATCGGCGTCAGGCCAACGGATTTCATTATCCAGGCCAGCAGACCCGAGACCGGATTCATCAGCAGGTTTTTCCACACCAGCGCGCTGACGGTCGGCATGACAAAAAACGGCGCAATCACCATGATGCGCAC
>DAIMHB010000567.1:0-1080 GCA_036723545.1 Beijerinckiaceae bacterium | reverse complement strand
GATGCGCACCAGTCCGGAGCCCCATACCGGCTGATCCAGCAGCAGATCCAGCAGTGTGCCGCCGCCGATGGAAATGACAAGAACCGCCGAAACCAGCTTCAGCGAATTGCCGACAGCGTCCAGAAACACCGGATCACTGAGAAAATAACGATAATTCAAAACCCCAACGAAGGCTTCAGTGTCCGGATCCAGCAGATTATACCGCAGAACCGAAAACCATAATGTCATGACCAGCGGCACGATCATCCAGAGAAAGAGCACGAGCACTGAAGGCGCTACGGCCAGCCTGCCGATCCATCGGGTATGTTGAGTAGCCATGACCGTGAACATCTCTTCGTTGCGCACATGCGGAACATTGAAGTGGAGTAAGAGGCTGCCCAAACCCATGGGCAGGGCAGCCTCAGCTCATCTTAAAGTGTCAATGCTTACTTGATATAGCCCGCTTTGGTCATTTCGCGGGTGGTCAGCTCCTGCGCTTCGGCAAGGGCCTGATCAAGTGTCTTGGTGCCAGCCAGAGCCGCCGAGAAAATCTGGCCTACGCTGGTGCCAATGCCCTGAAATTCAGGAATGGCCACAAACTGCACACCCACATAAGGCACAGGCTTGACGGTCGGGTGAATAGGATCAGCCGAGTTGATCGAGTCCAGTGTCATCTGGGCGAAAGGCGCAGCCTTCAGATATTCAGGGTTCTTATACAGCGAGGTGCGGGTGCCCGGAGGCACGTTTGCCCAGCCTTCTTTAGACGCTACGAGATCAAGATAATGCTTGCTGGTGGCCCAGGACACAAACTTCTGTGCAGCTTCGGTCTTTTTCGAGCCCGACGGAACAGCCAGAGACCATGCCCACAGCCAGTTGCCACGCTTGCCAAGGCCATTGTCCGGCGCAAGGGCGAAGCCAACCTTATCCGCAACCTTCGAATCCTTCGGATTGGTGACGAATGAGGCCGCAACAGTGGCGTCAATCCACATGCCGCACTTGCCGGCATTGAACAGAGCAAGATTTTCGTTGAAGCCATTTGACGAAGCGCCCGGAGGGCCGGCATCCTTCATCAGGTCAAGATAGAAGGCCATGGTGGACTTC
>DAIMHB010000566.1:0-1435 GCA_036723545.1 Beijerinckiaceae bacterium | reverse complement strand
CTCATTGAGCACAAAATTCGGCTCCTCGGTGTCGGTGTCGCGCGCGGTATAAATCATCGAATGAATGGTGCGTGCGTCCGGGCAACCCTTGCTTTTGAGCACGAGCGCCGCCTTGCCGGTAAAGGCACCAAAGACGACATCGCCGCTGAAATCTGCGGCAATATGCTTGGCCAGCGTGGTTTTGCCGGTGCCGGCATAGCCAAACAGCCGGAACACCGGCGTATCTCCGGCGTGAAGCCAGCGGGAGACAGCTTGCAGCGCAGCATCTTGTTGTGGAGACCAGGCCAAATTCAGTCCGAATCAAGAGAACAGGAAGAGAACTTATATACGAAAAAAGTGAGCAATGCCTAATAAGTTGTTTGCGCAAGCAGATGCACAACATTGAAAATAACAGATGATTTTTGCGTCTTTTTTGTTAGCATAGCTGCATGACACACTTGCTTGAACAAACAGTCACAGCCCTGCGCGGTTTAAATCCGGATATGCAGGATCATATTGCCCATATGATTTTGCAGATGATCGGGCAGGATCAGACGGTCATTCAGCTTTCCCTAAAGGAAGTCGCCTCATTTGAGGTGTCTCTTGCTCAGGAGGTGGCTGCTGATTTTGCCTCTGAAGCCGAAATTCAGGCGATATGGGCGAAGTATAGTTTGTGAAGCTGCTTTATACACGCAAAGCTGCCGCTGAGCTTGATGAAATTCTTTCCAGCCTGGCTGAAGCCTCGCCGCAGGGTTTGGCGAGCGTGGGCAAGCGTATTCATAATGTCATAACGCTGCTGACCACATATCCCCGCATAGGAACCATGACCAGCAAAGATGGATTGCGGCGCGTGGTTGTTGTGCCTTATCCTTATCTGATATTTTATAAAATCACCGATAAGGCCATTGTCATTCACGGTGTGCGCCATGCCGCACGCGCGTCCCTTACCTGATTGAACCCCTCACCCACTCCAGCATCCCCCGCGCCGCCAGCACACCGGTGCTGAAGGCGCCTTGCAGCAGATAGCCGCCCGTGGGCGCTTCAAAATCCAGCATTTCTCCGGCGATAAAGGTGCCCGGTTGCTTGGACAGCATCAGATTTGCGTTCAGCTCGGGCCATGTCACGCCGCCGGCGGTGGAAATGGCGCGGTCGATGGGCCGGGTCGCTAGCAGTTTGAGCGGCAGGTGCTTGATGGCGCGCGCCCGCGCCTCCGGCGTTGCGGGGATGTCTTTGCCGAACACTTCGCGCAGCAGGCCAAGCTGAACGGGCTGTAAATTCGCCGCCTTGCGCAGAAAATTGCTGGTGCTCTGGCCCTTTTGCGGCGCGCTGAGGCGGGTGGTCAGCGCCGCCAGAGTCACATCGGGGCGCAAATCCAGATGCAGTGTGGCAAAGCCTTGGGCGGCAATTTCATCGCGTAAGCCTGCAGAGAGCGCATAAATGGCGCCGCCTTCCAGCC
>DAIMHB010000565.1:0-1436 GCA_036723545.1 Beijerinckiaceae bacterium | reverse complement strand
CGCTTCTTCCAGTTTGACGATCTCGCGCATCCGCAACAGCAGTTTGCGCGGCCGCCGCCGCTCGTGATTGAACTGGTTGGCCTGCAAATATTCGGGAATATCGGCATTGACCAGAAAAATCTCGCCATTTTTGGCGTGGGCATAGGATTCGCCAATGGTGGCTTTGCCGGTGCGCAGAGATTTGACCTCAGTGCCGGTCAGGGCAATGCCCGCCTCGAACACTTCGCCAATTTCATAATTGAAGCGCGCCTTGCGGTTATCTGCCGCAATTTTGAAATTTGAATGCGGCTTGGGGGCCAAAATACAATCCTTATGCGTTGAGAAGTCCGGCGTGAACCATCGCCTTACGAAGAATCATATTGGTGGCCTCGGTGCCCGGCACAAGGGGAAGGCGCATTTCATTGCGCATATGACCCAGCAGGGACAGGCCATATTTAGCCCCCGTCACGCCCGCCTCGGTAAACACCGCCGCATGAAGCGGAATCAGCCTGTCCTGTGTTTTTAATGCGGTGGCAAAATCTCCGGCAAGGCATTGCTCCTGCAAATCAGCGCAGAGGCGCGGCGCCACATTGGACACAACCGAAATGCAGCCATGGCCGCCATGCACCATCACCGCCAGTGCCGTCATATCCTCTCCCGAAAGCTGGATGAAGTCCGGCCCCATCGCCGCACGTTGCAGCGAGATCCGCGCCACATTGCCGGTAGCATCCTTGACGCCAACAATGTTTTTCAGCTCATAGAGGCGCGCCATTGTATCGACCGACATATCCACCACCGAGCGCGGCGGAATATTATAAATGATGATCGGAATGCCGACGGCATCATTCACCGCCTTGAAATGCTGATAAAGGCCTTCCTGATTCGGCTTATTATAATAGGGCGTGACAACCAGCACACCGTCCGCTCCGGCCTTTTCGGCATGAACGGCCAGTTCTATCGCCTCGCGCGTATTGTTGGAGCCCGCTCCCGCCAGCACAGGCACGCGGCCTTTGGCCTCGGCAATGCAGATCTCCACCACATGCTTATGTTCAGCATGGCTTAAAGTCGGGCTTTCGCCGGTGGTGCCCACGGGCACAAGACCATGCGTGCCGGATTCAATCTGCCAGTTTACAAAGGCACGAAAGGCCGCCTCATCCACATCACCATCCTTGAATGGCGTGACAAGTGCCGTCATGGAACCCTTGAAAATATTTGCCTGTGACATGAACGCTGATCCGATGATTTAACTGTTGAATGTTCAGACATAAAGCCTGTCCGGCAAAAGGGCAAGAATGGAAAAGCTGATACCTCCATCGAAACACTTGTCTCCGGTTTTGTCCTGTCTATTCTGTGGCAAAACAGAGAAAGACAGATCATGACCCGCAATCACCATTTTATCTCGGCCTCAGACGGGCTCACATTGCATTACAGCGAAACTGGCGCCGACAATGGCGGGC
>DAIMHB010000564.1:0-1451 GCA_036723545.1 Beijerinckiaceae bacterium | reverse complement strand
CCGGCGCCCTATGGACACAGGAGGGCGTCAAAACCGCCCCCGGCTGGATTGAGGCCTATGCAGCATTTACGGAGGGCGGCTGGAATTCAGTGGCCGGACCGCTGGCGCATGGCGGCATGGGCCTGCCGGAGGTGGTCAATCTCGCCTGTATCGAAATGTGGAATTCGGCCAATATGGGCTTTGGCCTGTGCCCGCTGCTGACGATTGGCGCGATTCACGCGCTTGAGGCGCATGGCTCTGAAGCGCTCAAAGCCATTTATCTCGATAAAATGATTGCGGGCACATGGACAGGCACCATGAACCTGACCGAGCCGCAATCAGGCTCCGACCTTTCCACCCTGCGCGCCAAAGCCGAACCTGTGGGGGACGGCACCTATCGTATCAAGGGCCAGAAAATCTATATTTCTTACGGCGACCATGATCTGACTGAAAACATCATTCATCTCGTTCTCGCCCGCCTGCCCGATGCCCCGGCGGGCACGCGCGGCATTTCGCTCTTTCTGGTGCCGAAATTTCTGGTCAATGCCGATGGCTCATTGGGCGCGCGCAATGATGCCTTCTGCGCCTCCATTGAGCATAAGCTGGGCCTGCACGCCTCGCCCACCTGCACCATGGTGTTTGGCGATCAGCAAGGCGCGGTCGGCTATCTGGTGGGGGAGGAAAATCGTGGCCTGAACTGCATGTTCACCATGATGAATTCCGCCCGCCTTGCCGTGGGGGTGCAGGGCGTGGCCGTAGCCGAAGGCGCAACACAAAAGGCCCTGGCCTTTGCACAGGAGCGCAAACAGGGCAAAGCACCGGGCCGCAGCGAGGCCAGCGCCGCCATTATCCACCATGCCGATGTGCAGCGGATGCTGCTCACCATGAAAAGCCTGACACAGGCCTCACGCGGCATTTGCATGCTCACCGCCGCCTGCCTTGACCGCGCTCATCTGGCCAAGGATGCGCAGGCACTCAACCGCGCCAGCCTGCTGACCCCGATTGCCAAGGCCTTTTCCACCGACAATGCCAATGAAGTGGCATCACTGGGGGTGCAGGTGCATGGCGGTATGGGCTATGTCGAAGAAACCGGCGCGGCGCAATATCTGCGCGATGCGCGCATTCTGGCCATTTATGAAGGCACCAATGGCATTCAGGCGCTGGATCTGGTGCAGCGCAAGCTGCCGCTGGACGGCGGCGCGGTCGTTGTACAAGAAATCAACCGTCTGCGCGAGCGCGTAGCGGCTATTCCGTCGGATGCCGCCTATGGCTATGGCGCCACAGCGGATTTGCTCGGGCAGGCCGTTGAATCTCTGGCCGCGGCCACCGCCTATCTCACATCCGCTGCACCCGGCGCGATTATGGCGGGGGCCACCGCCTATCTGCGGCTGTTCGGGCTGGCGCTGGGCGGGGTCTGCCTTGTGGAGATGGCGCTGGGCGCGCAAGGGGCACATGACCACGACAGCCGCATT
>DAIMHB010000563.1:0-1457 GCA_036723545.1 Beijerinckiaceae bacterium | reverse complement strand
TCACTGCACAGCCGCGACTCCACCCCCTTGCTGCAAACTCTGGCCCTACTCCTGCCTGATGCCCAGACCAGCCTGCCGCTGAATATGAGCGGAACGGCCAGCTTTACGCCCGACACGCTGGACATAAGCGCGCTGGAGGGCACCTGCGCCGCCACCCATATCAATGGCAAGCTGAGGCTCAGCCGCAATGGTGGCGCACATGTAACCGGCACGCTCCATCTCGACAGGCTGGATATGGGCACGCTTCTGGCCCCCGTGTTCGGCAACAGCCCATCCGCAAAATCATCCTCGCTCTGGCCGGACATCGCCTTTCAGACCTCGCTGGGCGCGTTGCCGGACAGCCGGATTGAATTGAAAATCGATACGCTCGGGCTGGGCAATCTGACAGCGCAGGCGGCACAGTTCGGGCTGACCTATAGCCCCGGGCAGATCAGCCTTGACCCTGTGCAGCTGCATCTGTTCGGCGGGCAGATCAGTGGTGCGGCAAGCCTGCGCCGTGCCGGAGCCAATGGTTCGGTCAATGCCGACACATCTTTTGACGGGCTGGATATTGCCAGCGCCGCACTGGAGGGCAAGGCCAGCGGCCAGTTGAATTTTGCCGGAACAGGCCAGAGCTGGGCGGCCATTATCGGCGGTTTGGCGGGCACGGGCAACCTCAGCCTTCGCACCGGCCATATAAAAATGATCCCGGCTGAAGGGCTGACGCGTGTCATTACTGCAGCCGAACAGGATGAAATCGCCAGCGAGGCCGCCAATCTCAGCAAGGCACTTGAAGCGGAATTCACCGCAGGCACAGCGGATATTGATCCGGCCCCGCTGAATGTGACCATGGCCAATGGCCAGATTCAATTCGGGCCGGGCCAGATCTTGCCAAAGGATAAACCCGCGCGCGCGCCCTTCACAGCCGGTTATGACCTGCGCAATGGCCAGTTTACCATGGCCACCAGCCTCATCATGTCACCCCTGCCGCAGGGCTGGCAAAACACCGAGGCTCCCGCCATTGACATAAGCTGGCAGGGGCCGCTCGCCAATCCGCAACATAAAATTGATGTTGGCAATCTCACCAATGCACTGGCCGCCAAAGCCATAGCGCGCAGTCAGGCCCGTATTGAAGCCGTTGAATCCGACATCCGCGAGCGCGCCTTCTTTCTGCGCCGTCTCAAAGCGGCACAGGCCGCCACGCTTCGCCAGAAAATCGAGGATGAACAGCGCAAAAAAGCGGAAGAAGCCGATGTTCTCAAAGCCGTGCGGGAGATTTTACAAACCCGCGCACCCCCCGCCAGTGCGCCGCCTGCACCTTTACCTCTGACACAGGCCATCCCACCGCTGGATCTTACACCGCCCCAGACGCCCCCGCCGCAGAATTAGGGTCTGTTGCTTTTAAACGGAAACGTCTCCCTCGCCCCATTAAAATGGGGAGAGGGTGGGGTGAGGGGCATTTTTATGATTCCAAGCCC
>DAIMHB010000562.1:0-1459 GCA_036723545.1 Beijerinckiaceae bacterium | reverse complement strand
GCGCAGCAATGAGCACAGTTGGCCCTAAACCATATTGAACCGGAAAGTCATGAAACGGTATGCCGCCAGCTATCAAAGCCTGCACCGGCGCGACATAAGCCCCCCAATGGTGCCAGAGCATCATAAACCCTTGGGGTGCAGACAATGGCGCCATCCAGAGCGCTGAAAAAAGTCCGATAGCGGGCATACCGCATATTATCAGTATTTTTGGAAGGCCCATCCCCCGCATTGGCTTTTGTATCAGCGTGACGGCTCCAAGCCCGAGGCCTATGAACACCAGCCCGGATGCAAATTTCAAATGAATCTCCGGTGCCCACCAATTTACGGGGGCCAGCAATGCCACAGCCGCAAAACCACCCAGAGCAATGGAAAATTCTTTCCTGATGATAAAGGGCACAAGAAAAACAAGTGCGAGCACAGGCGGACTGGCCATAAAAAAAGACGGCTTAAAACCGAGTTGCACGTCTTTAAATATAAAGACTAAGACGGACAAAACGGTCGCAATATATAGGGCTGCGGTCACGCCCGCTGGCACAGAAGCCACTCCGCGCGCGGCCCGAAACCGCGGCAGTTGCAGGGCAAAAGCCAGCCCACAAATCATCACCAGCACCGCAAGCCATATCAACACAAGGCCGAATTTTTCCTCAATCATCAGTCGGCGCTCCGGTTGCGGAGACAACAGCCGGTTCAGGTTTGGTTTTGATATTGATCAGCTCTCGCTCCACCACCATCGGCCCACGCCGCACCTGCGCATGAATGGCGGTGATATATTCACCTAAGATGCCAATAAACATCAGCTGTACGCCGGAGAAAAAAAACAGCGCGGCAATGATGGTATGTGTGCCGCGTGGGGCCACGCCGGGGATAAATATTCCGACACCCACAGCAATCAAGGCATAAAACAGCGCCAGAGAGGCGATGGTAAAGCCCAGAAAGCTGCTGAAGCGCATTGGCGCGCTGGTGAATGAAAAAATGCCGTTCATGCCCTGGTCAATGAGGCGCAGCACATTGTTTTTGGATATGCCCCGTTTACGCGACCGCCATGTATAGGGCAAAATAAGCCTCCGGAACCCGACCGAGGCAATAATCCCGCGCAAATAAGGATATTGGTCATTGTGGCTGACAACCACCTGCCACACCTTGCGGTCTATCAGCTGAAATTCACCGACATTTTCAGGAATATCAAATTCCGAAATCAGGCTGACAATGCGGTAAAAAATCCGGCGGCAGGTGCGCAATGCCCAAGTTTCCTCCCGGTTGGCCCGCGCACCGGCCACCACCTCTATGCCATGTTCCCAATGACGCACCATTTCCGGAATTAATTCGGGCGGGTCTTGCAGGTCTACCGGCAGAAATACCAGAACAGCCTCGCCGGTGGCATAGCGCAACGCATTGAAATTTGACCGGAAAGGCCCGAAATTGCGCGCATTGACCACCACTTTGACACAAGGATCGCTGG
>DAIMHB010000561.1:0-1460 GCA_036723545.1 Beijerinckiaceae bacterium | reverse complement strand
TGGTGGACAGGGGCCTGACCTATGAGGGCGCTGTCGGGTTTTCCACCCCGCGCCGCCTGACCCTGCATATTGTCGGCCTGCCGGTGCGCCAGCCCGATGTGCATGAGGAAATCCGTGGCCCCCGCGTCGGCTCACCCGAGGCCGCTTTGGCTGGGTTTCTCAAAAAAGCCGGACTGACTTCGATTGAGCAAGCTAAAGCCGTGCCGGACGGCAAAAAGGGCGAGGTCTATGTCGCGCATATTCACCGCGCCGGACAGGCGACAGTGGATGTGCTGGCGGAGATTTTGCCAAACATCATTCGCAATTTCCCCTGGCCAAAGTCGATGCGCTGGGGTGTGGGCTCAAGCCGCGCCGATACATTGCGCTGGGTGCGCCCGCTCCATTCGATTCTCTGCACCTTCGGGCCGGAAACCGAGGAAACACAGGTGGTGGATTTTGCGGTGGATGGCATCCGCGCGTCCAACATCACCTACGGCCATCGTTTCATGGCTCCGGCAGAGATTAAAGTGCGGCGTTTTGCCGATTATGTCGCCGCGCTTGAAAAGGCGAAGGTGATTCTCGACCCCGCCCGCCGCCGCGAGATCATTTTGAATGACGCCAAAACCTTGGCCTTCGCCCATGGGCTGGAGCTGGTGGAAGATGACGCCCTGCTGCATGAGGTGGCGGGGCTTGTGGAATGGCCTGTGGTGCTTTTGGGTGCTTTTGAGCCGCGCTTTCTGGATATTCCGGGGCAGGTGGTGCGCGCCACCATCCGCGCCAATCAGAAATGCTTTGTGCTGCGCGATGCCAGCGGCAGTCTCGCGCCCCACTTTCTGCTGACCTCAAATATTGTGGCCTCCGACGGCGGCAAGGCCATTGCGGCGGGCAATGGCCGCGTGGTGCGGGCGCGCCTGTCCGATGCGCTTTATTTCTGGCAGACCGATCAGGCTCCCTTGCCGGATTTTGACGCGACAAAGCCGCCGCTGGACCAGCGCCTTGAGAAGTTGCGGGCGCTGAACATTGTTTTCCATGAAAAACTCGGCACGCAGGGCGATCGCATTGACCGGATGATGGCGCTGGCAGAGCATATTGCGCCGCTGGTGGGCGCTGATCCATCCAAAGCCCGCCGCGCGGCAGAATTGGCCAAGGCCGATCTGGTGACGGAAGTTGTGGGTGAATTTCCGGAAGTGCAGGGGCTTATGGGCCGCCGCTACGCAGAGCTTCAGGGCGAGGATGCGGATGTCTGCGCCGCAATCGAGGAACATTACAAGCCGCAGGGGCCCTCCGACTTTGTGCCGAAAAACCCTGTCTCGATTGCTGTGGCGCTGGCCGATAAGCTCGATACATTGGTCGGCTTCTGGGCAATCGACGAAAAGCCGACCGGCTCGAAAGACCCCTTCGCTTTGAGAAGGGCGGCGCTGGGCGTGGTGCGGCTGGTGCTGGAGAACGTGCTGGGATTTGGTCTTTTACCAATACTGAGT
>DAIMHB010000560.1:0-1464 GCA_036723545.1 Beijerinckiaceae bacterium | reverse complement strand
GACGAAAAGCCGGGGTTGCGGTCAAAGCGTGACTGGCCATAGCCGCCAAAATTCTGCGCGCCGGGCGCTTCCACCACCTCGACATGCGCGGCAGGCAATTCATCCAAAAAGCGCGAGGGAATGGTGGTTTGCCACAGGCCGTGAATGCGCCGGTTGGTGGCAAAATAAATATGGGCGTGCAATTTGGCGCGCGTAATGCCGACATAGGCCAGCCGCCGCTCCTCCTCCAGCCCGGCGCGGCCTGATTCATCAAGGCTGCGCTGATGCGGAAACAAGCCCTCCTCCCAGCCGGGCAGAAACACCGTGTCAAATTCCAGTCCCTTGGCGGCGTGCAGCGTCATAATGGACACGCGCGGGCCGGCATCCTTGTTTTCGGCATCCATCACCAGCGAAATATGCTCCAGAAACGCCCCCATATCGGGAAATTCTTCCATGGAGCGCACCAGTTCTTTCAGGTTTTCGAGGCGCGAAGGGGCATCGGGCGCTTTGTCCTTCTGCCACATATCGGTATAGCCGGATTCCTCCAAAATCGTCTCGGCAAGCTGGTGATGCGGCATGGTCTCCAGCTGCTGCGACCAGCGGGTGAAGGCGGTCATCAGGTCACGCAGGGTGGCACGCGGGCGCGGCTTCAGCTCTTCGGTTTCCAGCAGCACACGGGTGGCCTGCATCAGGGGAATGGCTTGCGCCCGCGCATATTCATGCAAAACCTGCAATGTGGCATCGCCAAGGCCGCGCTTGGGCACATTGACAATGCGCTCAAAGGCCAGATCATCGGAGGGCTGCGCCACACAGCGCAAATAGGCCAGCGCATCACGGATTTCAGCGCGTTCATAAAAGCGCGGCCCGCCGATCACCTTATAAGGCAAACCCAGCGTAATGAAGCGTTCCTCAAATTCACGCATCTGGAATGAGGCGCGCACCAGCACCGCCATTTCGTCGAGCGAATGTTGCTTATGCTGCAACTGCTCGATTTCCTCGCCCACCAGCCGCGCTTCCTCCTCCGAATCCCAAACGCCGGTGACGGTCGGCTTTTCACCGTCTATATCATCGGTGAACAGGGTTTTGCCCAGACGGCCTTCATTTTTGGCAATGAGATGCGCCGCAGCGCCCAGAATATGGCCGGTGGAGCGATAATTCCGCTCCAGCTTGATGACCTTGGCGCCTTTGAATTCGGCCTCGAAACGCAGAATATTATCCACCTCGGCGCCGCGCCAGCCATAAATCGACTGGTCATCATCGCCCACACAGCAAATATTTTGCCGCCCCTGCGCCAGCAGCCGCAGCCAGAGATATTGCACCACATTGGTGTCCTGATATTCGTCCACCAGCATATATTTAAAACGCTGCTGATATTGCGCCAGCACATCAGGGTTTTCACGCAGCAAACGCAGCCCCTCGACCAATAAATCGCCAAAGTCAGCCGCATTGAGAATTTTCAGCCGCTCCTGATAAAGCTTATAGAGC
>DAIMHB010000559.1:0-1473 GCA_036723545.1 Beijerinckiaceae bacterium | reverse complement strand
GGTGATGGATGATTTTGCCACAAGCTATGCGCGCGGCGAAACGCCCATTCCCTGCGTGGCCTGCAACCAGCATATTAAATTCAACGATCTGTTTGAAACCGCGCTTGAACTGGGCGCGGATGTTCTGGCCACCGGCCATTATGTCGCCAGCCGCGCCCATAATGGCGCGCGCGCGCTCTACCGCGCCGCTGACCCTGACCGCGACCAGAGCTATTTCCTCTTTGCCACCACGCCCGAACAGCTCAAACTTCTGCGCTTTCCTTTGGGCGACATGACCAAGCCGGAGGTGCGTGAGCTCGCCCGGCAATTCGGCCTTGCCATTGCCGACAAAGCCGACAGTCAGGATATTTGTTTTGTGCCCAGCGGCAAATATACCCAGATCATTGAACGGCTGAAACCCGAAGCCGTGCAGCCGGGGCAGATCGTTCATGTCTCCGGAGAGGTTCTGGGCCAGCATCAGGGCATTATTCACTACACCATCGGCCAGCGGCGCGGGCTTGGCATTGCCAGCAGCGAGCCGCTCTATGTGCTGCGCCTTGATGCGGCCAAAGCACAGGTGATTGTCGGGCCGCGTGCGCTGCTGGCCACAAAAACCCTGATCCTGCGCGACATCAACTGGCTGGGGGATGGGCCGCTCTGCGACATAAGCGAAGACGGGCTGGACATTTTCGTTAAAGTGCGCTCCACCCGCGCGCCGGTGCCGGCCCTGCTGCATGTTGAGGGCGCGCAGGTGCGGGTGGAACTGCTGGAAGGCGAGGACGGCGTCTCGCCGGGGCAGGCCTGCGTCTTTTATCAGGCATCTGAGGGCCAGAGCCGTGTTCTGGGCGGCGGTTTTATTCAATCCACACAGATGGAACATGAATTGATGCGCGGGGCTGCCGAAACTCCGGCGCATATGAGCCTTTAACCTCCCCCATTCTGAGCTTGGCGAAGGATGGGCCGCAACTTACATGCTGCGAGCCCGCCAAAATGCTGTCGCCTCAGCATGAGGGCGGCGGCTTGCGGTAAGAGCGAAGTATCGCTTACCGGATAAAGCCGACAATATCCTTCACATGGTCCATGACAGGGGCGGCGATGGCGCGGGCACGCGCCGCGCCATCACGCAGAACAGCGTCAATATAGCTATTATCTGCCTGAAGGCGCTTCATCTCGGCAGCAATAGGACTGAGCTTGGCGACGGCAAGATCAACCAAGGCCCCTTTGAAGCTGGAGAATTGCGCCCCGCCAAAGGTTTTCAGCACATCTTCGCGGCTCTCATTGTTCAATGCGGCAAAAATGCCGACCAGATTGTCGGCCTCGGGCCGCGCCGCCAAACCGGCTTCTTCACTTGGCAGGGGCTCTGAATCGGTTTTCGCCTTGCGCACCTTGGAGGCTATCGTCTCGGCATCATCGGTAAGGTTGATGCGCGACAGGTCAGAGGGATCGGATTTCGACATTTTCTTGGTGCCGTCACGCAGGCTCATGACGCGGGTG
>DAIMHB010000558.1:0-1474 GCA_036723545.1 Beijerinckiaceae bacterium | reverse complement strand
GGGCCAAAACCGTCACCAAGGGCAAAAGCATGATCTCGGAGGAGATCAACCTCAATGCCGCGATTGAGGGCGCGGGCATGGCGGCGGTGGAAACCGACCTTGGCGAATATATCATTCAGCTGCGCGGTGAAACGCCCAGCCATATTATTGCGCCGGCCGTCCATCTCAATGCAAGTCAGGTGGAGGCGGATTTTCGCCGTGTCCATACTCATCTGGATGCGGCGCGCGACCTTAGCCAGCCGGTGCAGCTTCTCACCGAAGCACGCACCATTTTGCGCAATAAATTTCTCGCCTCGGACATTGGCATTACCGGCGCGAATTTTCTGATTGCTGAAACCGGCACCTCGATCATTGTCACCAATGAGGGCAATGGCGACCTGACGCAAATTCTGCCCAAGGTGCATATTGTTATCGCGAGTTTGGAAAAACTGGTGCCCACACTGGAGGACTCCGCACAGATCATGCGCGTATTGGCGCGCTCGGCTACGGGGCAGGAGATCACCGTCTATTCCACCCTCTCCACCGGCCCGCGCCGCGCCGGGGATGTCGATGGGCCGGAGGAATATCACGTTATTCTGCTCGATAATGGCCGCTCCAACATGCTCGGCACCGAATTTGAGGAGATGCTGCGCTGCATCCGCTGCGGCGCCTGCATGAATCATTGTCCTGTCTATCATGCGGTGGGTGGCCACGCTTATGGCTGGGTTTACCCCGGCCCGATGGGCGCGGTGCTCACCCCGACGCTGATCGGTGTGGATCAGGGCGGCCATCTGCCCAATGCCTCGACCTTCTGCGGGCGCTGCGAAAGCGTGTGCCCGGTGCGCATTCCGCTGCCCAAGCTCATGCGCCATTGGCGTGAAAAAGAGTTCGAGCGGCATTTATCCCCTGCCACAGTGCGCTATGGCCTTGGCCTCTGGGCCTTCTTTGCCAAGCGCCCGATGGTGTATCGCGCCTCCACCCGCCTGGCCATGGCTGCGATGCACCTGATGGGCAAAGCGAAGGGGCGTTTCAAATGGCTGCCGCTGGCGGGCGGCTGGACACAATACCGCGACCTGCCCGCACCGCAGGGCGGAACGTTTCAGAGCCAATGGAAGAAGAGAGTATGAAGATATACGTGGTTGGTTGAAATGGATTTATAAGTAATAAATTGGAGAGAAAAATGCTGATCCTGAGACTGATAATCTTGATGTTTATTGTCATGTTTCAATCTGTATCTTTTGCGGAAGAAAAATTCCCTGCCCGTTGGCGTCAATCCATGACAAATGATCCATCTACGAATTATTTTCTTAATAAATTTGGTAATCAAGAGAAGAGCGCCCGCGCAACTGTTTATAAAAATTGGGTTTTAACCCATCTTCTCTACGCAAAATGTGAAGGCACAAAAATCAACACTACTCTTCTAGAAGAATATTTTCGAACCGCCCAAATACAATTATCTGCAGATGATAAAGACAAAAACGAAAAATTAAACATC
>DAIMHB010000557.1:0-1484 GCA_036723545.1 Beijerinckiaceae bacterium | reverse complement strand
GTCCACCTCGCCTTCCACCAGCACGCGGAGGGTTTCGATCGGTCCCTCAATGGAAAAAATATGGGTGATATTGCCGTAAGGGTCTTCATCGCGGTAAAGGCGGTAATCGGCATTGACCTCCACCCGCCAGTGCCGCACAAACTGGCCATCATCATTGCGCGGGGTCAGACGCAAAATCTGAATGGCGGACTGGGCCGGCTGGTCATAATGAAAGGCGGTTTCGTGCCGGATTTTTAAACGCATGGCCCCTCACTGCAAATATTGGTCGGCAAGCGCCCCGCCCAGACGATTGTTGTCGGCAATAAAGCCGGAGAGAAACTCATGCAGGCCGGACTGAAACAGGCCGTCAATTTTGGTGTTCTGCAAATTGGCATAGGTGCTGCGGGCAATGCGCTGGCTTGGCCCCTGCCGCCCATAGGTTTCGGACAGCATATTGAGAAACTGGTTGATGCTGGCATAGACCGACACCAGCGAGCGCGGCTGTTCTGGGCGCAAAATCAGAAAATCCGCCACCAGCCAGGGCTTGACCGTTTCGCGGTAAACCCAGTGAAAGGAGGTCAGGCCCGAGACCGAGCGCAGCAGCGATGTCCATTGAAAATAGTCCAGCCCGCCGCCCACCGGCTCGGTGTCCGGCAGCAGAACGTGATATTTCACATCCAGCAGGCGGGCGGTATTGTCAGCCCGCTCGATCAGCATGCCGAGGCGTTGGAAATAATAATGGTCGGTGCGCAGCATGGTGCGATAGGCCGCGCCGTCAAATTGCAGCGACATATCTTTGATGAAGCTCAGAAAACGGCCCAGATCATTGCCGCGAATGGCATTCAGGCTGAAGTTCTGCATTTTCAGCCAGGCATCATTGATGATTTCCCACATTTCTGTGGTGAGCGCGGTGCGCACGGCCCGTGCATTGGTGCGCGCCACCTCAATGCAGTTGCGGATGGAATTGGGGTTGGTTTCTCCCGCCACCAGAAATTCAATAACATTTTCGCGCGTGGCCTTGTCATAGACCGCATAAAAACTGTCATCGCAGCAGGCGGTGGAAATGGCCCCTTCCCATTCGTTTGAGGTGCCGGCAAAGGCCGAGGGCAGGGTGGCAAGACGCGAAGCCACATCAATGATGCGGGCCAGATTTTCGGCCCGCTCGACATAGCGCGCCAGCCAGAACAGATTATCGGCGGTACGGCTCAGCATGGTTCAACTCCGGCAATAATATTCAGGCAGAAAACGCTTGCTATATGGGGCATTATTCCGTGACCCAGGTGTCTTTGGTGCCGCCGCCCTGGCTGGAATTGACCACCAGCGAGCCGGCCTTCATGGCTACGCGGGTCAGCCCGCCCGGCACAATCTCGATTTTGTCGGCACCGGACAGAATGAAGGGCCGCAGATCGACATGGCGCGGCGCAAGGCCGGAATCGACAAAACAGGGCACCGTAGACAGGGCAAGGGTCGGCTGGGCGATAAAACCTTCGGGATGGGCTTTAAGC
>DAIMHB010000556.1:0-1499 GCA_036723545.1 Beijerinckiaceae bacterium | reverse complement strand
TAGTCGGCCAGATTGAGCTCGGTGGTTGTGCCCTGCTGCACGCAGATGGAGGCGCCGTTGAGCTCCAGAGCCGAAGCCACATTGAGCTTCTTGCGCACGATAAACCCCTGACCGTCATAATAATTGACGCCAACAAAGGTGAGGCCCAGTTCCGTATCGCGCTGCATGGTCCATGTCGAATTGCGGAACAGCACATCGATTTCGCCCGATTGCAGCGAGGTGAACCGGTCCTTGGAGCTCAGCGCCACAAATTTCACTTTGGTCGGGTCATTGAAAATCACAGCGGCCACCGCGCGGCAGCCATCCACATCCAGACCGGTCCAGTTGCCCTTGTCGTCCGGCTGGCTGAATCCCGGCAGCCCCTGACTGACACCGCAGAACAACATTCCGCGCTGCTTGACCTGATCCAATGTGCCGGCCTGCGCCGTGACGGCGGCAAAGGTCAGTGTTGTTAAAGCCGCAAGTGTAGCGATTGTTTTTTTCATTCCCGAGTCTCCCGCTCAAAACATATTTTCATGTCATTCTGAGTAAATCCAGAAGGAGATGAACCCAAGCTATATCAGAACGTTTCTCCGGCAGGGTCAAGTGAGCAAATGAGTATTCGTCTCTTAAAAGTCGCTTGCATAAGGGCCGAAAGGCAGTTTACCTATTTTCACGATTAATTTGCACCAGAACGGCAGTAAACATGGCAAAAAGTGATGAAAATGCACAAAAAAACTTCAAAAACCGCACAAAACTTATCTATGCCGGTCGTCGGCCTGATGAACAGTTCGGCTATGTGAATACGCCCATCTATCGCGGCTCCACGGTTCTGGCCGCCAATATGGCCGAATTGGAAAACCGCACGGGGCGTTTCACCTATGGCACAAAAGGCACGCCCACCACACAGGCGCTGGAAGAGGCCTGGACAGGACTGAGCGGCGCGGCTGGCACAGTGCTTGCCCCCTCCGGCCTTGCCGCCGTCACTCTGGCGCTTCTGGCCGTGGTCAAGGCGGGCGATCACATTCTGGTCACCGACAGTGTCTATCGCCCGACACGTCATTTTTGCGCGACCGTTCTCAAGCGTATGGGAGTCGAGACCACATATTATGATCCTCTGATCGGCGCAGAAATTCACCAGCTGCTGCGGCCGAACACCAGTGTCATTTTTACCGAAGCACCCGGCTCGCAGAGTTTTGAAATGCAGGATATTCCGGCCATTGCGGCCATTGGCCGTGCGCATGGCGCCTGTATCATCATGGACAATACATGGGCCACGCCGATTTTCTATCCCCCGCATGAGCGCGGCGTTGATCTGGTCATTGAGGCGGGCACGAAGTATCTCGGCGGCCATTCAGACCTTTTGCTGGGGTTGGTGTCCGCCAATGCGCATTATTGGCCGCGCCTGCGCGAAACTTTCGACGCTTTTGCCATGTGCCCCGGGCCGGAGGACGTCTTTCTGGCCTTGCGGGGGTTGCGCACCATGGACTTGCGCCTGCGCGAGGCTGAACGTCAGGGGC
>DAIMHB010000555.1:0-1501 GCA_036723545.1 Beijerinckiaceae bacterium | reverse complement strand
GATCGCGCGTCATGTCGTCGTGGAACTTCTTGCCGATATCCCCTTCGGCCTGCGCACCGGCGAGTTTGGCGAGCTCCCGGATCACGGCCGTATAATAAGCCTCGACCTTGGCGTCACGCTCCATCTTGGCTTCGCCTACGGCGCGGAAAGGAGCTTCATCGGCCGCAACGGCAGGTCGCATCACCAGAGGTGCGAAAACCAAGCCGATGCAGAGGATACGCAGGAGAGTCAGCAGTCGGCGCATGAATGAACCCTATATTTCGGTGGCGGCTTTTTTCATCAGGGGCAGGAGTGCGACTGCGGCGGCCTTCGCGGCATGTTCGAAGACCGCCATCGTCGTGTCGCGGGGGACGACACGCTTGAAGTCGGCGGTTTCCTGAATGATTTCGGCACCTGAGCCGACAGCCGTTTTTTTTGCAGGGTCTGTGATTGATGCGGGCACGTGCACAATCTTATCGCCGGTGCGGCGAACAACACGGGACCCAATCGTCATGTCGATACGACTGCCTTGGGCGATCTTAGAGCGCGCCTCGGAGACAATGCCGGCCCTTATTTCGAACCCGTTGACTTTGTTGGCGTCCGGCTCGGTCAGGATGTCCGCCGAAATGCCGAGCCGCTTGTTCAAGATCGAGAGGACATTGCCGTCGGTCCACGGCGAGGATGGTGGCAAAAGCACGAAATCATTGATCTTTTGTGCGTCGAGCTGTTCCTTCAGCTTGAAATTGAAATAATGCTGAAATTCGCGACCGAGTTTGCGTATCTCCAGTTCGCGGGCGGTGTTGCCGGTGTCGGCATTGGCTTCAAGGCCCGAGGCGATAAGCTGCTCGATTTCCGGCGGTAATTGTTGGGGAAGGACCATATTCTTGACCTGAAATACGGCCTTGGCGCTTTCGCGCTTGTCATTGAAATAGCGCGTGGCATTGGCGAGAACCGAACGAATAGCGCCTGCAAAAGCCTCCTTATAGGCGTCGGCCAGAACCGCGTCGGTCACACTCCGACGGGTTCCGGAAACGGTTCCCATTACCATTGTGCAATATAACGTCTCGAACTGGTTCATATTCCGAAACGCCGCCTGATCCGTCATGATGTCGAGAGAGGCTGTGACGCCGATCCTGACGACATATTCAGGCGGAAGGCCGGGGGTCGTCACTTTCTCGATCTCATGCTGCGCGCGCGTAAGCGCGATTGCGACTGGATTACCAATATCACCAGCAGTTTGCAGATTGGCCGCAGTAATGAATTCGTGCTCTCGCAGCACGATGTCACGCACGAATGCGGTGAGTTCGGAGCCTGTTCGCTCAAATCCACCATCACGCCGCACAGGGCCAATGAGGTATCGCTCGGCCATCGATCGCTCGGAGAGAGCCGTATCATAGAAACAGCCCACAAAAAAATGGGGAGCCGCCGCCGCTTGCGCCCTCAACACGGTCGGAAAAGCAAGGCTTGCAGCGCCTATTGATAGTCTATTTAAAATAAAGCGCCGATTTGGATTGTAATACAC
>DAIMHB010000554.1:0-1502 GCA_036723545.1 Beijerinckiaceae bacterium | reverse complement strand
GCCCCAGCGCCGGTGCATGGGCGCCGAAAAAGACAAAGGACCACAGCATATTGAGCGCCAGTTGCGCATAAAACAGGCGAATAGCGCTTTTGCGTGCAGGCTGTGCCGCGTGAAGCCTCAAAATCCGGTAAATTGAAAATGCCATCAGGGCATAGAGTATGGTCCAGGCCGGGCCGAACACCCAGTTGGGCGGGGTCAAGGGTGGTTTGGCCAGACCCGCATACCATAGCGGCACGTTGGGTATGGTGATCCATGCCCCCAGCACACAGGCCAGAACCACAGGGCCGACAGCCATGATGAGGTGAAGGCTGCGGGGTGAGGCGGGGTTTATGGGGGACATGCTTGGGCCGTGCTCCTGTTATATGGTTTTGACACCCAGCCACCACAGCCAGAACAAGCTCGTGAATACAGAAAACGCCGTGGTCATGGCTATGGCCGAGGAGGCTATTTTTTCACCGGTGCGATATTTTGCGGCAAAGAGATAGCAATTCACGCCGGTGGGGCTGGCCGCAAACAAAACAGCCACGCCCGACCACACCGGCGGCATGGTGAATATTTTGAAGGCGAACAGATAGACAAGCGCCGGATGAAGCATGAGTTTCAGCAGGCTGATCGCCGCAGAGAGCTTGAAATTGCCGTTCATGCCGTGGTGACGCAGGCTCAGCCCCATGGCAATCAGGGCGCAGGGCAGCGCTGAGGCCGCTATCGATCCGATAATACTGTGCACTGCAGCGGGTAGCTCCAGTCCGGAGATGCGAAACAGCACCCCCAGCACAAGGCCGAACAGAATGGGATGAAGAATCAGTCTGGGCAGCAATGTTCGGGCCGTTTTCAGACTGATGCCCTCAAACAATATCGTGGCGCAGGTCATGGTCACCGGCAAATGTACCGCAATCAGCAGAAACAACGGCACAGCCCCCGGCTCGCCATAGGCCTTGAGCAGTAGCGGAATGCCGACCAGCACCGTGTTGGATTGTCCGGCGGAAAAACCGGCAATCACGCTCTGGCGGTAGTTGAGCCCGAAAATCTTGTCTCCTATCCGCATGGCGATGACCCAGACCAGCGCAACGCCACCAAAATAGGCCATCCAATAGCCCCAGGGTTGGCTTGCGGGCAGTGTCGCGCGGATCAGCGTATTAAAAATCAGCAGCGGAATGCCCAGTGTAAACACATAATCCGAGAGGCCCGCCGCGGTCTGCTCGGATAAAAGGCGCAAAACACCGGCTCCATAACCCACCAGTATCAGGCCAAAGACCGGCAGCACAATCTGAACGAGATCTGCCATGCTCAGCCTCTGCGTTTAAAATCGGGTTGGGACGGCATCAGTTTTTGACCGCCAGTTGCTGGGCATTGGGGGCTTTGGCAATAATATCTTCGATCCGTTGTTCTTCTTTCTTGAAGCCGACCAGAATTTTACCATCCAGTTCGCGGGTGCGCGGCAGGCGGATGCCGAGCGGGTCAACAAAATGACCGTTGATCATCACCTCATAATGCAGATGCGC
>DAIMHB010000553.1:0-1513 GCA_036723545.1 Beijerinckiaceae bacterium | reverse complement strand
TCCATCGCCTGCGCAATATATTGGCCATGGAAATGCCCGCCGGAAATGACGCTGTAGGTGTTGTCGCCATTTTCGAAAATCAGCGGATTGTCGGTGGCGGAGTTCATTTCGCGGCCCACAATGCCATCAACATAGTCCAGCGCCTCACGCACCGGCCCATGCACCTGCGGGGCGCAGCGCAGCGAATATACATCCTGAATGCGCGGCGATGGCTTGGTGCCTGCGGCGCGGGTTTCTTCCGGATAAACCGTCATGCGCGCGGCTTCCGAACAGCGCTGCGAGCCTTGCGTCATTTTCAGGATATTGGCGGCGGTTTTGGCCTGTCCCGGATGCGGACGGGCCTTATGCACGCGCGGGTCAAAGGCGGCCAATTCGCCGCGCAGACACTCAAGCGAAAGCGAGACCGCAATATCGGCCAGTTTCAGCAGGCGCTTGGAGTCTTCAATCGCCAGTGCCGAAAGGGCCAGCGACACGGTGGATCCATTGATGAGCGCGGAGGCGTCTTTTGCGCCCAATATGAAATCAGGGTTCAAACCAGCCTTCTGGATGGCGGCGCGGGCGGGCATCCGCTTGCCCTTATAGATGATTTCCGCCTCCGCAACGCCGCAGAGCGCGCCGCTCATATGGGCCAGCGGCGCGAGATCACCCGAAGCCCCGACCGAACCCTTTTGCGGAATAACGGGGTGCAGACCTGCGTTCAGAAAGGCAATCAAGCGCTCCACCACCTCAACGCGCGGGCCGGAATAATTCGAGGCAAAGGCATTGGCGCGCAGCAGCATGGTGGCGCGCGTCACCTCCTCGGCGAAGGGTTCGCCAATGCCGGTGGCATGGGCATAGATGCTTTTGATCTGATATTCGGCCATGTCCGCCATGGCCACGCGGGTATCTTTGAACAGGCCGACGCCGGTGTTGAAGGAATAGATCATCGGCGCTTCGTCGTGCATCCAGTTGGCCTCAAGAAAGGCGCGGGTGGCGGCAATTTTTTCGCGCGCTTTGGCGCTGAGCGTGGCCTTCTCATAGCGTCCGGCGCTGGAGGGGCGGGCGATCTGAACCACTTTTTTAGCGGTAAGGGTGTGGCCGTCGAGGGCGATGGTCATAGGGTGTTTCCTTGTTGGGCAATGACAAAATCATAGAGAACTTGCGCGGCGAGGCCGATGTCTTGCGGTGATGAATATTCTGCCGGATTATGGCTGATGCCGTCTTTGGAGCGCACAAACAGCATGGCCACCGGAATACGGCCGCGAAAGGCCATGGCATCATGGCCTGCGCCGCTGGGCAGCTCAAACGCGGGCAGGCCGCGCGCCTGCATGACATGGGCAAAACGCGCCATCAGGCTTGCGTCGCACGGGGTGGCCAGTGCGTCATAGGTCAGGTCAAGCCCCGCCGGAGTGCCGCGCGCCGAGGCAATGCGGGCTATGGCCGCTTCAATATCCTGTATGGCCTGATGTCGCGTCGCGTCCTTTGGTGCGCGCACATCGAGGGAGAGTTTCACGCCGCAGGGCACAACATTGAC
>DAIMHB010000552.1:0-1526 GCA_036723545.1 Beijerinckiaceae bacterium | reverse complement strand
CTCCAGCAGTGTCGATGTGGCGGGCATGATGCGATCCACCCCGTGAAAGGCCAGACGCGCCGCGCCGCCCAGCACCAGCACATCGCCGGAGGCGAGCTTGACCGATTGCGTTTTGCCGCCGCGCGTGGTGCCGCCATAGCGAAACAGGCAGGTGTCCCCCAGCGACACAGACACGACGGGGGCGGAAAAATCCTGCTCGTCCCTGTCCTGATGCAAGCCCATTTTGGCCGTCACCTCATAAAAATTGATCAGGCAGGCTTCGGGCAGTGCCGCGCATTGTGCCACGGCCTGCCAAATATCCAGCAGGCTCTGCGGCATATCCGGCCAATTCTGGCCCGTAACCGGATGTTGCGGCTGATAGCGATAGGATGTTTCATCCGACACCCAGCCCAGCGCCCCGCAGTTGCTCATGCGCACCGAAAAGGGCTGGCCGGTTTTGGGCATACGCGGCACAAACAGGGGTGCGATGCGAATAAGATCGCGCACCTGCGCCACCAGCGCCTGCTGGCTCGCTCGGTCGAGATAAGACGGATAATATTGCAGGCCGGGCTGAAGTTCGATCATGCCCGATATTTAAGGCAGAACGCTGCATATTTCCAGATCATGTGCCGCGCGGTTTGGCGCGGGCGGTGGGCAGGGCTTTGGCGGGGTCATCGGGCCAGACATGGCGCGGATAGCGTCCCTTCATCTCGGATTTAACCGCCGCCCATGAGCCTTGCCAGAAGCCGGGCAAATCTTTTGTGATCTGAATCGGCCGATGCGCGGGCGAGAGCAAATGCAGCGTCAGCGGCAATTTTCCGCGCGCAATGCGGGGATGTTCGCTTAAGCCGAACAGTTCCTGCACCCTTATGGCCAGAACCGGCCCACCCTCGGTTTCATAATCCAACGCCACATGCGAGCCGGTGGGCGCGGTGAAATGGGTGGGTGCCTCGCGCTCCAGCCGTTTGTGCATGTCCCACGGCAACAGGGCAGACACCGCCTCAAACACATCCTCTGCACTGATCTGGCTGAGGCTGGTTTTGTGCTCCAGTTGCGGGCCGAGCCAATGCGCAACCGTGCTTTGCAGATTGTGCATTGAGAGATCCGGCCATTCGCTACCCTCCGCCTCGGCGCGGCGCAAAAATTCAACACGGTGACACAGTTGCAACGTGGCTTTGCTCCAGGGCAGCACCTCCAGCCCAAGGCGGCCAATGCCCTCGGCCAGTTTCAGGGCGGTTTCGGCATTGGGCTGAATCGGCAAAGGCTGGTCTTTGAACACCAATGCGCCCAGACGGCTGACACGGCGCGCCCGCAGCGCTTTAGCGGCCATATCGAAACTGATTTCATCCGACATTTCAGGCGGGAACTGACGCAGAATATCCTCAAGGCTGATCGGGGCGGCCAGCACAATGCGGCTGGCACTGGCGCGGCCAATGATCTCGCCAACCGCCAGAAACGGCACCCGCGCCAAAGGGTCTGCGGGGTCGATAAAGGCGGCGCGGCCATTGACCATCAGAAATTCACCCGGCTTGCCGCGCGCTCTGGCA
>DAIMHB010000551.1:0-1527 GCA_036723545.1 Beijerinckiaceae bacterium | reverse complement strand
ACCATATTTTTCCGGCAGTGTCACACCCAGCAGCCCCGCCGCACCCATCAGCCTGAACAGGCCGGGCTCGGTGGTTTCGTCGAGATAGGCCTTTGCAATGCGCGGTGCCAGCTCAGCTTGAGCAAATGCAGCCGCAGCATCCCGCAGCATCCGCTCTTCTTCGGAGAGCTGAAGTTCCAATAAAAACGGATCCTGCCAGACCAGCTGATTTTTCGTGCTCATAGTAACTCCCGTACCGGATGATTTATAAAACTATTAAATGACTGTTTATCCCTGCCATTTGGGCGCGGTGCTTTGATAGCCGCCCGCAGCGCGGATGGCTGAAAAAACCGCCGAGGGCGTGGCGGGCATGTCAATGTGTGTGATGCCATAGCCGCGATACAGCGCATCGGCCACCGCATTCATCACGGCCGGACTTGAGCCGATGGAACCGGCCTCGCCCGCACCCTTCAGGCCCATCGGGTTGCTGGTGGAAGGCACATTGCGGGTTTCGAAGTGATAGGAGGGCACATCATCCGCACGCGGCAGGGCATAATCCATCAGGCTGGCTGTGAGCAACTGGCCCTCCGTGCTGAACACCGTGCGCTCCAGCAGCGCCTGTCCTATGCCCTGACCAATGCCGCCATGCACCTGCCCGGCCAGCAGCAGCGGATTGAGCGTAAAGCCGAAATCATCCACCACATGATAATCGACGACGCGGGTCACGCCGGTTTCGGGGTCGATTTCGACCTCGCAAACATGGGTGCCATTGGGGTAAGTGGCTTGCGGCGGCTCATAAGAGGCCACCGCCTTTAATTTGGCCGCTGTGGCTTTGGGTGAGGCGGCAATGTCGGCATAGGTCACGGCGCGGTCGGTGCCCACAATGCGGATCGTGCCATTGCTGATGTCCACATCCGAAGGGGCAGCTTCCAGCATATCGGC
This sequence comes from Beijerinckiaceae bacterium, assembly GCA_036723545.1. Lineage (GTDB taxonomy): Bacteria > Pseudomonadota > Alphaproteobacteria > Rhizobiales > Beijerinckiaceae > JANXSV01. Next base: position 606 of record DAIMHB010000551.1, on the reverse strand, counting down.
GGCGAGGTCTTTCAGCTGAACCGAGAGCTTTTCCGCAGCCAGATTGAGCATGGCCGCGCCAACCGGAATCGAGCGCGAGCCGCCGGTGCCGTGGCCGGTGGGCACAGCGCGCGAGTCGCCCTGAATGAGATGTATCTGTTCCAGCGGCACATCGAGATAATGCGAAACCACCTGCGCATAGGCGGTGGCATGGCCCTGCCCGTTGGACTGGGTGCCAACCCGCATGGTGAAGCTGCCGTCCTTGTTCAGTTCCACCGAGCCCTGCTCACCATCACCCCAAGCGGTGCATTCAATATAGGAGGCAAAGCCGATACCGCGCAGCTTGCCCGCTTTGCGGGCCAGTTTGGCGCGTTTTTCAAAGCCCTTATAATCGGCTTTTTCGAGTGCGGCTTTCATCGCCGCTTCAAATTCGCCCACATCATAGGTGCGCTGTGTCGGGGTTTTATAGGGCATTTGTTTCGGCTTGATGAAATTGCGGGCGCGGATGACATCCCGCCCGATGTTCATCTCGCGGGCGCAGGCATCCACCAGCCGCTCCAGCACATAGGCGGCTTCGGGGCGGCCCGCACCGCGATAGGCATCCACCGGCACCGTATGGCTGTAAAC
>DAIMHB010000550.1:0-1533 GCA_036723545.1 Beijerinckiaceae bacterium | reverse complement strand
GCAGCGGATTGCCAAATACACGCGCCACCAGCGGCACGGCAAGCACCATGGCAATTTCAGCCGCATCCAGCCCGCGCGCGGCCAGCCAGAGCGGAAAAAACGGAGCAAAAACACCAATGTAAAAATAAATCGACCCGCACAAAAACGAGAGCTGAAACGCCGGAGAAAAAGTGCGGAGGGTGAATGCGGGCATGGCCCAGCCATAAACAAAATTATACTGCAATGGCTATGTTGATTTCACAATGCTGACATGTCAGCACGAAGACATAGCCTCACTCCATCACCGCCGCCTTCAAAATACACACCATGGTGGCATGGGCGGGTCTGTCGGTCATATTGCGGATGATGTGGTGCCGGTCACAGCGATAGCGCAGGGTTTCTCCCGGGCCGGCCTTTTCCACCACGCCGGCCACCTCAACCTCCAGCTCACCCTCCAGCACGGAAAGGGACTCAATCGAGCCGCGCTGATGCGGGTCGGACTCAAGCACGCCGCCCGGCTCGGCATGAAAATCATACCATTGCAGCCAGTCCACGGTTTTGATCCAGCCGGTGATGTCGAGGCGGCACTTGCCATCATCCGAAAGCAAAAGCGGTGTATCCCCTCTCGAGGTTTTTTCAACAAAGGGCTCGTCATCCGAACGCTGCAACATTTTCTCGATGGACACATCCAGCGCCTGCGCCAGCCGCCAGATGGTGGCCAGCGTCGGATTGGTCTCGTTGCGCTCGATCTGGCTGATGATGGATTTGGCAACGCCAGACTGGTCGGAAAGTTCGGACAATGAATAATTGCTGGCCTTGCGCAGCCGCTGCACCGCCTTGCCCAGATGGCCGCTGAGCTGGGTTGCCCCCGCTTCCAGCACCTTGACCTTATCCTTACCTTCGACGCCCATGTTCCCCTCCGGCAGGCATCATAGCCAAAATCGTTTGGAATATCGAACGATTTTATTCATCCTGATGCGGCGATGGTGCCGAAACATGTAAGAGCCCCTGCGTATGCTCGCGCCAGATCACAAAAATGCCGGAGGCCGCCACAATGGCCGCTCCCCATAAAATCGCCGCGGAAGGCACATCGCCAAAGGCAAAATAACCGATAATGCTGGCCCAGACCATGGACGTATAATCAAAAGCCGCAACCACCGAGGCATCCGCCAGCCGATAGGATTCCGTCATCAGAATTTGCGCCGAACCTCCCAGAACACCGATACAGGCCAGAAACACCACGCCGCCCCAACCCGGCCAGACCCAGCGCTGTGACTCAATAAAATGACCCACAGAACCGCGATCCGGCACAATCAGCGGCAGAATAAAGCTCGCCAAGCCCATGAGCGTGGTCAGCAGCGAAAAATAAAAGACAATCGCGCCGGTTTTTTCGGTTTTGGTCAGACGGCGCGTTTGCGTATAGGCTGCCGCCGCACAAACAGCCGCGAGCACGGCAAAGCCAATTCCCAAAGCGCGCAGGACTTCCCCCGCCTTGGCCAGCCCCAGCTGGTCATAGAGCATCACCAGAACCCCGGCAAAGCCGCAGGCCACCGC
>DAIMHB010000549.1:0-1534 GCA_036723545.1 Beijerinckiaceae bacterium | reverse complement strand
GCGGTCAGTCCGGACAATAAAATTCTGGTTTGCACCTCCGAAACCACCAGCATGGCACATTTTATTGACACAGCCAGCCAGAAAGTTGTGGCCAATGTGCTGTTGCCCTCGCGCCCGCGCTTTTCCAGCTTCAAGGCTGATGGATCAGAAATGTGGGCCTCCTCCGAGGTGGGCGGGCAGGTCTCGGTGATTGATCCGGCCAGCCATGCCATCACCGCCCGCATCACATTCGAGGTGGCGGGTCTGCGCCCTGAGCAGATCCAGCCTGTCGGCATCAATATCACCCGCGATGGCAAGCTCGCCTTTGTCGATCTGGGGCCGGCCAATCGTGTGGCCGTGGTGGATGGTGTGTCGCATAAGGTGCTGAAATATTTGCTGGTGGGGCAGCGCGTCTGGCACGGGGCCTTCACACCGGACGAGAAATATCTGGTGGTGGCCAATGGCGTGTCCAATGATGTCTCAATCATTGATGTGAGCGCCCAGAAGGTGATCAAATCCGTCACTGTTGGCGAATTGCCCTGGGGCGTCGCCATTGCACCCAACTGACAGGCCGCATATGCCCGCTTTGGAACCTGCCGCACTCCGGGTTGAGCATGTCAGCCATGCCTATGGTGCGCGCCGGGCGCTGTCGGATGTGTCTTTTCAGGTGGCCCCCGGCTCATTCACGGTTTTGCTGGGCCTCAATGGTGCCGGTAAATCAACATTGTTTTCGCTCATCACCCGCCTTTATGCGACGCGGGGGGGTAAAATTTCTATTTTTGGCTCTGATATTGCCGAAAATCCTGCGGCGGCACTGGCGCAGTTGGGTGTGGTGTTTCAGTCCCGTGCGCTGGATGCCGATATTTCGGTCAAGCAAAACCTGATTTATCATGCCGCTTTGCATGGCATAGGGCGGCGCGAGGCGCTTGCTCTGGCACAGGTGGCTCTGGCCCATGTGGATCTCATCGACCGGATGAACGATGTGGTGGGCAAATTGTCCGGCGGGCAGGTGCGCCGCGTCGAGATTGCGAGGGCGCTGCTGCACAAGCCCCGCCTGCTGCTGCTGGACGAGCCGACGGTCGGGCTGGATGTGCAGGCGCGGGCCGATATTCTGAGCCATGTGCGCCAGCTTCTGCTTCGTGAAAACACCGGCATATTCTGGGCAACCCATCTGATGGATGAGGTTCTGCCGCAGGACGATGTGGTCATCCTGCATAAAGGTCATGTTCTGGCGCATGGGCCTGTGTGCGAGGTTGTGGCGGCCAGCGGCGCGGCAGATTTGACGGGGGCCTTTGCCCGTCTGGTTCAATCCGTTGAACCGGGAGCTGCCGCATGACCGGCTGGCAGGGTTTTACACTCCGGCAATATTGGATCTGTCTTTCCGGCATTATCTGGCGTGAGGCCCTGCGTTTTGTGCATCAGCGCGAGCGGTTTTTGTCGGCGCTGGTGCGGCCTCTGGTCTGGTTGTTTATTTTTGCGGCTGGTTTCCGGCAGGTTCTTGGCGTGTCCATCATCCCCCCCTACGAGACCTATGTGCTCTATGAGGTCTATATCA
>DAIMHB010000548.1:0-1543 GCA_036723545.1 Beijerinckiaceae bacterium | reverse complement strand
GCCATGGTCAGGGTCATGAAACCACCTTTGCCCAGCTGGTGTCTGACCGCCTCGGCATTCCGATTGACAATGTCTCGATCGTGCATGGCGACACCGACAAAGTGCAGATGGGCATGGGCACCTATGGCTCACGCTCCGGTGCGGTGGGCATGTCGGCGATTTCCAAGGCTCTCGACAAGGTGATTGCCAAGGCCAAAAAGGTGGCAGGCCATGTGCTGGAAGCCTCCGAAAAGGACATCGAATTCAAGGATGGTAAATTTTCGGTCAAGGGCACAGACAAGGCCGTGGATTTCTCCGGCGTGGCGCTCAATGCCTATATTGCCCATAAATTCAACGGGCAGGAGCTGGAACCCGGCCTGAAGGAGGGCGCTTTCTACGACCCGACCAATTTCACCTTCCCCGCAGGCACGCATATTTGCGAGGTGGAGATTGATCCGGAAACCGGTGTCACCAAAATCGTGCGCTACACAGCCGTGGACGATTTCGGTGTGCTCATTAATCCGATGATCGTGGAAGGCCAGATGCACGGCGGCATTGCGCAGGGTATTGGTCAGGCCATGCTGGAAGGCGCCATCTATGACAAGAGCGGCCAGCTTCTGACTGCCAGCTTCATGGATTACACCATGCCGCGTGCGGATGATTTGCCGTCCTATGAAACAGCCTTTACCGAAACCCGCTGCCCGTCGAACCCGCTGGGCATCAAGGGCTGCGGTGAGGCGGGGGCTATTGCTGCGCCGCCTGCCGTCATCAATGCCATTACCGATGCGCTGGGGCATGAGGATGTGTCTATGCCGGCCACACCGCAGGTGATCTGGCGTGCTGCGCAAAAGGCGGCGATGAAGCTGGCCGCTGAATGAGTATTGCCCTCACCCCAACCCTCTCCCAGGGGGAGAGGGAAATGGGGTGCTAACCCTCTCCCTCCGGGAGAGGGCAGGGTGAGGCAAAACCACATAAAACAATTTTAAGGGAGATTCCCATGTATGAATTCAACTATCATCGTCCGCAATCTTTGCGCTCTGCCGCCGCGATGATCGGCAAAGCCGAAGACGGCAAGCTGCTGGCCGGTGGCCAGACCCTGCTGCCGACCATGAAACAACGTCTGGCTGCACCAAGTGACATTATTGATCTGGCTCAGGTGCCGGAACTCAAAGGCATTGCCATCAAGGGGCGCAATGTGGTCATCGGTGCTATGACCACCCATGCCGAAGTGGCACAGTCGGCGGCGGTGGGCGAGGCTATTCCGGCGCTGGCCGATCTGGCCGCAGGCATTGGCGACCCGCAGGTGCGCCACAAGGGCACCATTGGCGGCTCGGTGGCCAATAATGATCCGGCGGCGGATTATCCTTCGGCCTGTCTGGCGCTCAATGCCACCATCATCACCAACAAGCGCAAAATTGCGGCGGATGATTTTTTCACCGGCATGTTTGAAACGGCGCTTGAGCCCGGAGAGCTGATCAAGGCGATTTCGTTCCCCGTGCCCAACAAGGCCGCCTATCAGAAATTTCCCAATCCGGCATCGCGCTATGCGGTTGTGGGCGTGTTC
>DAIMHB010000547.1:0-1544 GCA_036723545.1 Beijerinckiaceae bacterium | reverse complement strand
CTCTCGGCCCTCTGGTCGAGGCTTCGCCCGCCCCGCGCCCCGAGCACATCACACTTCAGGGCCAATATGTGACGCTGGTGCCGCTCAGTCCGGCGCATAGCGATGATCTTTATCCGCTGGCGCATGGCGAGAATGCCCATGTCTGGGATTATCTGTTCGAGGCGCCCTTTGCCGATAAGGCTGCCTTTGCCGCGCATATCGCGGCCAAGGCGGCCTCAACAGACCCGTTGTTTTTTGCCATTCTCGATAAAAATGGCCGCGCCATCGGCTATGCCACTTTGATGCGGATCGACACCACCCACCGTGTGATCGAGGTGGGCAATATCCTCTATACGCCCGCCCTGCAACGCACGCCGGGCGCAACCGAGGCCATGTATCTTCTGGCCAAATATATTTTCGACCTTGGCTATCGCCGCTATGAGTGGAAATGCAATGCGCTCAATGCGCCCTCACGCCGCGCCGCGTCCCGCTTCGGCTTTACCTTTGAAGGTATTTTCCGCCAGCATATGATGATCAAGGGGCGCAACCGCGACACGGCCTGGTATTCCATGCTGGATGCTGAGTGGCCCGCCATTCGCCGCGCCTATGAGGCCTGGCTGAACCCTGAGAATTTTGACGAATCGGGCCAGCAAAAATTCAGCCTTTCCCATCTAATGGAGCATAAAGCATGAGCGGACGCCTTGCAGGTAAAACAGCCATTCTCACTGCGGCGGCGGCGGGCATTGGCCGCGCCACAGCCGAGGCCTTCGTGCGCGAGGGCGCAAAGGTCATCGCCACAGACATCAATGAGGCCGGTCTGGCGGGCATTGACGGCGCGATTATGCGTAAACTGGATGTGCGCTCGACAGCGGCGGTGCAGGCGCTGGCCGCTGAGGTCGGGCCGGTGGATATTATGTTCAACTGCGCCGGTTTTGTGCATCATGGCACAGTTCTCGACTGTTCAGATGAGGATTGGGATTTCTCCTTTGACCTGAATGTGAAATCCATGCACCGGATGATCCGCGCCTTCCTGCCCGGAATGCTGGAGAAAGGCGCCGGGTCGATCATCAATGTTGCCTCTGGCGCCTCATCGGTGCGGGGCATTCCCAACCGCTATGTTTATGGCGCCTCTAAGGCGGCGGTGATCGGCCTGTCCAAGGCGGTGGCGGCGGATTTCATCAAACGCGGCATCCGCTGCAATGCCATTTGCCCCGGCACGATTGAGAGCCCGTCGCTGGATCAGCGCATTGCCACACTGGCCGCGCAAACCGGCCAGAGCGAGGCGCAGGTGCGTCAGGCCTTTATTGACCGGCAGGCGATGGGGCGGCTGGGCAAAGCCGAGGAAATCGCGGCGCTGGCCCTCTATCTGGCGTCAGATGAAAGCACCTATACCACCGGCACCATTCACGTCATTGACGGCGGCTTCTCACTGTAAGGTTGCACTCATGCGTGTTCTCATTATCGGCGCGGCAGGGATGATCGGCCACAAGCTCACCCGCCGCCTGCTGGAAGAGCGGAGGCTGGCTGGTCAGCCTCTGAGCGCGCTGGATCTGGCCGATGTGATT
>DAIMHB010000546.1:0-1551 GCA_036723545.1 Beijerinckiaceae bacterium | reverse complement strand
GCCCAGAAATCCCGCACAATGGCATTGATCTGTGCTTTGGTGGCCCCCACGCAGGTCAGATGCGCCGCAGGCGGCACCGTGGTTTCGCTGGCCAGCCGCGCAACTGTGGCATGGGTGAGTTCCCGTGTTGAGCCGCCCGCGCCATAGGTGACCGAAACAAATTCCGGATCAAACGGAATCAAACGATGGATCGTTTCCCACAAAGCAGGCTCGGCCTCCGCCGATTTGGCTGGAAAAAACTCGAAAGACACCCGTATCTGGCCGTTGGGCGCACGGCTGGGGCGCAGTTGAAATGCCGACATCACGCCACCTCCCTGTCTGAAACACGCACATCCGTCACAACACGCGGATCACGCCCCACCCAGATCGAAACAGTGAGCTGTCCGGCGTCTGCGGCCAATTTTTGCACCGGAACAAGATCCTGATGACGGGTAAAATCCAGCCCGGCATCACGCAAAAAGCCAGAGACTTCCTCCCGCGCAAAGCCTAGGCGACGATGGGCATGGTCTTTGCGCAGGAATTCGGCTTCATGCGGGGCAAAATCAACGATCACCAGCCGTCCCTGTGGCCGCAAAGTCCGCGCCGCCTCGCGCACCGCCCGCGCCGGATCATCAAGATAATGCAAAACCTGATGCACGATCACCAGATCATAGCCATCACGCTCAACGGGCAGCGCATAAAGATCGCCCTGCCGCAGCTGCACATTGCGCACACCGGCCTGTTCGAGATTAACCCGCGCCACTGCCAGCATGGCCGGTGACTGGTCAATGCCCACCGCCCGCACCGCGAAAGGGGCCATCATTTCCAGCATCCGGCCTGTGCCGGTGCCCAAATCCAGCACAGCCTGAAACGGGCCTGAGCCAATCAGCTGCGCCAGCGCATGTTCCACCTCAAGATCAGGCACATGCAGCTTGCGCAATTCGTCCCAGTTCGCCGCCTGACTGGCAAAATAGGCCTCGGCCTGATCCGCGCGGGCCTTGCGCACATCGGCCAGACGGGCGCGATCGGCCGCAAGCACCACGTCCTGCGGGTTCAGCCGCGCCAAAATGTCATGCGCCAGCCGGGCAGACACGCCGCGCTCGGACAGGCGAAAAAACGCCCATGCCCCCTCGCGGTGGCGCTCGATCAGGCCTGCATCCAGCAGAAGCTTGAGATGACGCGACACACGCGGCTGCGACTGGCCCAAAATAGACACCAATTCACTGACCGTCAGTTCCGCCTCGGCAAAAAGATGCAGCAGGCGCAGGCGCGTCGCCTCACCCGCCGCCTCCAATGCGGCGAGAATTGTGTCTGTTGAACCCAAAATTTGCGCAGCCATGTCAATATCCATGTTTGATATAAACATATCTTTATATCATTTTGAATTTTTTGCAAGAGGAGATATGGCAATATGAAAATGAGATGGCTGTAAAATGAAAAAACCCTCCACGGTCAACAGCTTGTCCATATTCGCTGCCAACCGTGGAGGGTTCAAAGGAAGATCAGGCGATGACGGCCGCTTTCCTGCGTCCCGGCACCATCACCACGGCCTCGCCGTCCAGCACCACCTTG
>DAIMHB010000545.1:0-1552 GCA_036723545.1 Beijerinckiaceae bacterium | reverse complement strand
GGCCATTGCTGTCGCCAATATTGACGAGGTGATCCGCCTTATCCGCACCTCGCCGGATGCCAACAGCGCGCGCGAGCAGCTGATGAGCCGCGTCTGGCCCGCCAGAGATATGGCGCCGCTGATCATGCTGATTGCCGATCCGCGCCATACCTTGAGCGAGGATGGCTCTTATCGCCTGTCCGAGACGCAGGCCCGCGCCATTCTGGAATTGCGCCTTGCCCGCCTCACCGCTCTGGGCCGCGATGAAATCGCAGAAGAACTGAACACGCTGGCCGTCGAAATTGCCGATTATCTGGATATTCTGCGTTCGCGCGCTCGTGTCATGTCGATCATCACCGATGAATTGAAGGCGGTGAAGGCGCAATTTGCCACGCCGCGCCGCACGATCATTCTTGATTATGCCGCCGATATGGATGACGAGGACCTGATCCAGAAAGAGGATATGGTCGTGACCGTCAGTCACGGCGGCTATATCAAGCGCGTGCCGCTCTCCACCTATCGGGCACAGCGCCGTGGCGGCAAGGGCCGCGCCGGAATGCAAACGCGTGATGAGGATTTTGTCGCCCGCTTGTTTGTGGCCACCACGCACCAACCCTTGCTGTTCTTCACCTCAAAGGGCACGGTTTATAAGGAAAAGGTCTGGCGTTTGCCGCTCTCTGCGCCGCAGGCGCGCGGCAAGGCGCTGGTGAATATTCTCCCCCTTGAAGCGGGTGAGCGCATCACCACCATCATGCCCTTGCCGGAGGATGCGACAAGCTGGGAAGATTATGATGTGATGTTCGCCACCACGCGCGGCACAGTGCGGCGCAATAAGCTGTCGGATTTTGCCTCCGTCAACCGCGCCGGCAAAATTGCCATGAAGCTGGATGAGGGTGAGGCCATTGTCGATGTGCAAATGTGCACGGATGAGGACGACGTGCTGCTGACCACAGCGGACGGCCAGTGCATCCGCTTTGAGGTGAATGATGTGCGCGTCTTCAAGGGGCGCGATTCGATGGGGGTGCGCGGTATCAGTCTGGCCAGCGGCGACCATGTGATCTCACTGGCGATTTTGCGTCACAGCGAAGCCACACCGGAAGAACGCGCAACCTATCTCAAGAAAAGCCGCGCGGTGGCGGGTCTTGCCGATGGTGAGGACATCTCCGCCGACGAGCCGGAGGTTGAACTGGGTGACCTTTCGCCAGAGCGCTATGCCGAACTCTCGGCGCGGGAGGAGACGATCCTCACCATTTCCGAAAATGGCTATGGCAAACGCACCTCGGCCTATGAATATCGCGTCACTGGGCGCGGCGGCAAAGGCATTGTCGCTATGGCGGTGAATGCGCGCAATGGCAAGCTGGTGGCCTCCTTCCCGGCGCAGCATGATGATGAGATCATGCTGGTGACGGATGGCGGCCAGCTTATCCGCTGCCCGGTGGAGGGCATCCGCATTGCCGGACGCTCGACACAGGGCGTGATTGTGTTCAAAACCGGTGAGGACGAGCGCGTTGTCTCGGTTGACCGTATCAGCGATATGGGCGGCGAGACAGACGAGGCAGGCGAGGCCTGATAT
>DAIMHB010000544.1:0-1565 GCA_036723545.1 Beijerinckiaceae bacterium | reverse complement strand
ATACTCACCCGAAGGGAAATCATTGCGAGGCGGCGAAGCCAACGAACGCAATCCATAGACTTGAATGGATTGCTTCACTTCGTTCGCAATGACATTTTACCCTCACCCTAACGCTCGGACAGTGGAAAAGTATTAGGGTAAGGACAGATCCCTTAGAAATCCGTCGCCACACCGCCCTGTGCCTTGCGCTTAGCGACAAATTCGGCCAGTGCCTCGCGCGCGGCAGCGTCCATGGGTGGTTCATGATAATGGGCCAGCCGCTCCTTATACAAGCGGTTGGTGGTGTCATAGGCGTTGGGGCTGCCCGCCTCCTCCCAGCTTTCATAATTGCGCCAGTCGGACACCATCGGCGCGAAAAAGGCGTTGCGATAGCGCGCTTTGGTGTGTTCGGCGCCAAAATAATGACCGCCGGGGCCAACTTCGCGCATGGCATCCAGCGCGAGCGAGCCTGTATCGACCTTTAAAGGCATCAGGAATTCCGCCACCATGCCGAGCAGATCGGCATCCAGCACCATTTTTTCAAAGGAGGCGTGCAGGCCGCCCTCCATCCAGCCCGCGCCGTGCATCAGCAGGTTGACGCCGCCCATAATCGCGCCCCAAAGCGAGAACACGCTTTCATAGGCCGCCTGCGCGTCCAGCGTATTGGCCGCACAGGTGTTGCTGGAGCGATAAGGCAGGCCATAACGCCGCGCCAACTGGCCACCCAACAGCGCGGACTTCATATATTCCGGCGTGCCAAAGGCGGGCGCGCCGGTTTTCATATCCACGTTGGAGGTGAAGCCGCCATAAACGAAGGGAGCCCCCTTGCGCACGGTCTGGTGAAACACCAGACCCGCCAGCGCCTCGGCATTTTGTTGTGTTACCGCCCCCACCACAGTCACGGGTGCCATAGCCCCCGCCAGTGTGAAGGGCGTGAGCACCACCGGCTGATTGCGCCGCGCCATCTGGATTATGCCTTCCAGCATGGGGGTGTCGAGCCGCAGCGGCGAGGAGGAATTGATAATGGTGAACACGGAAGGTTCGCGATCCAGCGTTTCATTATCAATTCCGCGCGCCAATTTGACCATTTCCAGCGCATCGAGATTGCGGTCTTTGCCCAGCGAATAGGCATGGATCGGCTTGTCGGACAGGGTGAGCATATCCTGCAGCGCGTCGAGATGACGGATCGAGGCGTGAATATCGGCGGGCTCCACCGGATAACCGCCCCAGAAATGCACCGCATCAAGGCTTTGGCCCAGACGCAGAAAATTCTTGTAATCCTCATGATTGCCGGGGCGGCGGCCATGATCACGGTCTGCTGAATTGGGCGCGCTGGCCACCGAGCCAAAGGCCACGGCATTGCCGCCAATCTGCAGATTACGCGCCGGATTGCGCGAATGCAGCGTGAACTGGCTGGGCGCAAGGCCGATCATGCTCTCGACAAAGGCTTTGTCAAAGCGCACGCGGTCCGAATTGGGGTCGACATCGGCCCCAGCAGCTTTGAGCATGGCCTTGGCCTCGTCATGCAGAAAATCCATGCCGATTTCCTGCAAAACTGTCAGCGAGGCCTGATGAATGGACTCAAG
>DAIMHB010000543.1:0-1568 GCA_036723545.1 Beijerinckiaceae bacterium | reverse complement strand
GCTCTGACATTGGTGCTGTCCCTGCCCTTTTCCATTGCCTTTCTGGCCATACCGGATCTGATTTTGCGCGGAGCCTTCATGCGGGGCCGTTTTGATGCGGCGGCGGCCCATGCCTCGGCGCAGGTGCTCTCCGCCTATGCCTTTGGCTTGCTGGCGGTGCTGCTCATCCGCTCCATTGTTGCCAGTTTCCAGTCAGTCGGCGACACAAAAACCCCGATGATGGTGTCCCTATTGGCCCTCAGCGTGAATATTTTGCTGAAATTCCTGCTCACCCCCTCCATGGGGGCGCCGGGTCTGGCGCTGGCCACCGCCTGCGGCGCATGGATCAACGTGGGCCTTCTGGTGTATCTGGCGCAGCAACGCGGCCTGATGCGCCTGAATGCCGCGCTGGTTGATGTCAGTCTGGCGGCAGGACTGGCGGCACTGGCTCTCGACATTGTCATCACCTTCGGCACCGAGCCGCTGTTGTATTTTTCCGCGCTGATCACACGGTTCGACAATGAACTCAGCCTGATTCTGGCCGGAATTATCGGTGCAACCGTCTATGGCGCAGTGTTTTTCAGCTGCGCCAGAGTTTTAAAAATCAATTTGCGCAATTTGAGTAAAGCGCCGAAAAACGCATAATTTCCTATCCACCATGCGCGAACTGCCAGTAGAGCGCGCGTGCCTTAGCATAAAACGGGCCGGGTTGCAGGTTGCGCGTGTCGATGCGCGTCACCGGCAGCACTTTGGCAAAATTGCCCGCCGAGAAAATCTCGTCAGCCTCGACAAAAGCCTGATAGGTCAGCGCCACTTCGCGCACCTCAACACCGTCGGCGCGCAGCAGTTCAATCACTCTCTGGCGGGTAATGCCGTTTAAGAATGTGCCATTGGGCACAGGCGTATAGACCACGCCGTCCTTCGCCATAAAAATATTGGCGGTGGCCAGTTCCGCCACATTGCCCAGCATGTCGCAAAGCAGACAATTCTCAAAACCGCGTGCCTTGGCCTCCATCAGGGCGCGGCCATTGTTGGGGTAAAGACAGCCGGCCTTGGCATTGACCGGCGCGGTTTCCAATGTCGGGCGGCGAAAGGGGGAAACTGTGATGCTGGTGCCGCTGGGCACGGGCATCGGTGCCTCATAGAGGCTTAGCAGAAACCGCGTGGATGCCGGATTGGGCGGCACAGAGACATAACCGCCCTCCTCGGCCCAATACATCGGGCGAATATAAAGCGCGGCATCGGGGGCAAATCTGGTCAGGCCCTCCTGCACCAGCGCCATAATATCCTCCGGCGTTTGCGTCGGCTCCAGCCCCATTGCGCGGGCGGATTGGTTGATGCGGGCGCAATGCCGGTCAAGATCGGGGGTTACGCCCTCAAAAGCGCGGGCGCCATCAAACACCGAAGAGCCCAGCCAGAACGCATGAGTGCGCGGCCCCCAGACCGGCACATTGCCCTCAAGCCATGTGCCGTCAATCCATGTCCATGTTTGTGACCAGTTTGGCTGCGAATATGCCACGTCAATTCCCCCTGTTTGTGATAGGCTATGGGACAATGCGCGCAGGCGAACGTCAAGGATAGTCTTGACA
>DAIMHB010000542.1:0-1573 GCA_036723545.1 Beijerinckiaceae bacterium | reverse complement strand
GGTCAATCCTGTGCTGCCGCGCCTTCCAGCGCGCCCGTTTGCGGGCAATATCCGGACGAGACTGTTCCATCGGCAGCACGGTTTTTTTAGAGCTCAACCCCTCAATGTGCACAAACAGCCAGACAGTTTTCTGGTGTGTCCTGATGCCACGTGCAGCCCGTTTCGCCGTCAGCTTGCGAAGGGTGAACGGGCCTGCCGCAATGCGCGCGCGCAGCCAGTCTGCATTGGCTCCGGCCAGAACCGCCTGCTTGTGACCGCCCATCTTACCCGGCTTCAATTCGCCCGTCTCGCGTCGCAGCTTCCTCCATTTGGAAACACACGATGCGCTGATTTGCAATTCGGCAGCGATCGAACCGATCGTCTCACCACGATCCGCGCGCGCAAGAGCCCGCTCACGAAGGTCTTCAGAATAAGCGCGCGTCATGCGTGCTGGCCTCCAGCACCAGCACAAAGCTTGAATCAGAAAAGCGCTGATTTGGGAATCCCGATTCTGTCAAAAATCGGCACGCTCTAGTCATGGCTCTATCCTATTTGGAAGTGAGAGCCTCCGGCAATCCCGGTGCGGTTCACATTGCTTTATTTTTCAAGTCTTTAATCCTCTAACATACCAATCATTATGATAGTCGATGAATTCTTGAGAGATATCGTGTCCATCAACCATTAGGAGCGAAGCCTTATCGAGCTTAACCGCAAAATAGTCACATCTCACATGGCAGGTTGGACATAAAACGAGAATATTCCCTGCTATATCTGGGCCATTGTGAGGAGATCCTAATGGTCGTATATGATGTCCCTCGGAATAGGTCTTTCCCTCGCTTAGCTCTACAGTTTGGGAGCATATGTTGCAGCGATCCTTATGAAAGCGTTTTATCTGTCTAGCGAGCTTAGTGTCCCTTAATATCCGATAGGTTGTCGTTTCGACGCGATAAGATTCTTGCAAGTCAGAGGCAAGCTCGCCTGCAATGGCGGATCTCAGTCCCCATACCCCATTACCAATTCCCTTTGCGCTGTAGAAAAGATTGAACCTCTTTTTATAGCTCTCGCTATCCGATGAATTATATTCCAATTCACGCCGCACGATTGCATCGTATGTCTTTGGCAAAGACTGATTATTCTGATTTCGGATAGCCCTGACAGCGGAATATATTTGACTCAGGCTTCCTATTCCTCCTATGTTTTCCAGTGCCTGCCTAACGTCATCTCTCCAAGCCATGCATCACCAAAAGTTCGATTGCTACACGTAATGAATCATATTCTCCTTAAGTGTACCGCCTCACAGACCGCAATGACACACCAATCTGCTCAGCATAAAGCTTAATTCACAATAAAACTGATTTGGGAATCCCGATTCTGTCAAGAATCGGCACGCTCTAGAAGTGTGTTAGGTCTTTGGAACGCAAAAAGCCCGCTTTGGGGCGGGTCGTCGGCATTGATTTTATTTGGTGATTTGGTTGCGGGGGCAGGATTTGAACCTGCGGCCTTCAGGTTATGAGCCTGACGAGCTACCGGGCTGCTCCACCCCGCGATAAGAACCACAGATTTGATTTGCTCATCGGGGTGATCTGAAGATGTG
>DAIMHB010000541.1:0-1574 GCA_036723545.1 Beijerinckiaceae bacterium | reverse complement strand
AAACTTATTGATGACGGCAAGGCCAAGGAGGCGCAAGACATGATTCTTGCCGGTGCCACCATTGTCCAATCGCGCGTTATTGATCAGCTGACGAAAGACCTGCTGCAATCTGATTTTGATTTCCGGATTAAAGTCCGTGACTCTGTCAGTCAGGAAATTGAAAATGCCAAAAAAGGGGTTCTTGTCGGCAGCCTGATTGCGGCAGTGGCTATGGCGGCCTTCGGCATCTGGGTTTCGCTGGCCTTGAGCCGCAGTATTCTTGCCAATGCCAATCAGGTGGCCAGCGCCTCCTCCCAGATTGCCAGCACGATGACGCAGCATGAACAGACCGTTTTGCAGCAATCATCCGCTGTTGCAGAAACCACGACCACAGTTGAAGAAATTGCGGCATCGTCACGAATAACCTCTGAACAGGCTGAATCGGTGGCCATTTCCGCCCGTCAGGCTCAGGAAACCACCCAGCAAGGAATGGTTCTGGCCGCGCGCAATCAAAACGAAATGACCGAACTGGAAAAACGCATGACCCATATTGCCGGTCAGATTCTGGGACTGTCCGAGCAGGCGGCGCAAATCGGGAATATTTCCCGTCTGGTCAGCGAACTGGCCGGCGAGACAAATATGCTGGCTCTGAATGCGGCCGTCGAGGCGGCCCGTGCGGGTGAGCATGGCAAGGGTTTTTCTGTTGTCGCCGCCGAAATCCGCAAGCTGGCGGATCAGAGCAAGCAATCGGCGGAGCGCGCCAACCAGATTGTCGCCGATATTCAGAAAGCAACAAATTCTATTGTCATGACAGCCGAGGAGGGCAGCAGAACCTCGCGCAATGTCGCTGAAAGCGTGCGTCAGGCCGTTGAAGCCTTTGAAAGTGTGAATAAATTATCAAACAGTGTTTATCAGAACGCCCAGCAGGTTCTGCTCAACAGCAAGCAGCAGGCGACAGCTTTGTCTCAGATTGATGAGGCGATGAAAAACATCAAGGATGGTGCCAGAGAAATATCCACCGGCACCAGTCAGGCCCGTGCCGGTCTTATAAATCTGATTGATGTTGCCGGTAAACTGAAGCTGCTTCTGTAAAGTTGGCCATCATGCCGCAGATCCTTGATGTTGAACTCAGACGATTGTTCAAAACCGAAAGCAGCGAAAGGTTGCAAAGACTCGACAGCGGTCTGTTGCAGCTGGAAAAGGGATATCAGGATGCGCATCTGATCGAGGATTTGTTTCGGGAAGCCCATAGTCTCAAGGGCGCGGCGCGGATGCTGGGGCTGCTGAACATTCAGGATCTGGCGCATCACCTCGAAGACAATCTGGCGGTGCTGCGCAAGGGTGAGCTTGTGCCCGATGCCGCTTTTGTGCAGCAGCAGCTTCAGACTCTCGACGCCTTGCGCCAATCGATCAGCGCGGCTGTGGATGAGGCTGGCCCGACGACAGCTGATGCGCCTCAAGAGCCGAAGGCTGTCTCAGGCACGGACGAAAGCCCTCCAGAAACAAGCCTGAAAACTACACCCGCTCCGGCGCTTGCGCCGGGGCCGGGCGCAGATGCCGATGTCGCCTCTGCAAAGTCCATCACCATGGATGCC
>DAIMHB010000540.1:0-1574 GCA_036723545.1 Beijerinckiaceae bacterium | reverse complement strand
CCTTTTCGGTCATGTGGCGGGATACGGGGTCCTGCAATGCGGCAGCGCCCCCTGCCGCAATCGCTTTGACAATGTCGCGCTCTGAAACAATGCCTAAAACATCCCCGCCCTCGCCGGTGATCACAATCGCGCCAATGCGCTTTTCAGCCAGCACCGCGACCGTTTCAGCCAATGTCTTATGGGGTTGCAGCGTTGTAACGCTCCGGCCTTTGACTGCCAGAATTCGGGCAACAGTCATGTGAACCTCCTCATGTTTCCAGTCCCCCGGCAGCGCTTCTATCGGTCTTTTCCGGGCACAAGGAGAGAATGCGCCGATTTGGCGCAACCTGCAAGAGGCCAGTTCAGAGGCCGTGAGCCAAGCCTCAACGGGCTTTGCAAAGCCAATTTCTACGCGTCAAACAGCGGAAACAGCAGAAAACCGGCCAGAAAACCGCCAATATGCGCCTCCCATGCAATCGGGCTATCGCTCAGCCCGAACAGTGTCGAGCCCAGACCAAACACCAGATTGAGCACAAACCAGACAATAAAAAACGTCATGGCGCGGGAATTGGCCAGAACCTCCCGCACAGGCGGTGCGGGCAGATGATAGGCCGCATCACGCGACATAAACACCAGACCATTGCTCTCGCCCAGCGGCGCACCCGGCATAAAGGCAAAGCGCATGGCAGCGCCCATACAGCCCGAAACAACCGCCGAAGCGCCGATCACCGGCTCAAAATCTTTGGGATGAACACAAAAATGCAGCGCCACCCCGGCAACAGCCGTTACAGCGCAAAAAATCAGAAAGCGGATGGTGTTGAAGCGCCGCGCCACCGCAGCCCCGAAGGACATCAGCCACAGCGAATTCAGCAGCACATGCGTCCAGCTTCCGTGCAAAAAAGCATAGGTCAGCCATGTCCAGGGCATCAAGGCGCCATCGTCGAGAAAAAATCCGGCCAGAGACTGCGTATCGGCATCCAGAGACAGGGAGGAGAACCAGTTGGGATCCAGCCAGTTGCTGATGCGCGCCGGCACAAAGGCAAAGCGACGGACAAAATCCATCTGCGCCATCTCGTCCATCTGGCTTTGCAGGTAAAACACCAGAAGAAACACCGCCACCAGCACCACAATCACAGTGGGCACATTGAACATAGGCTGACGCGCACGCTGATCCAACACAGGCAACTCCGATCTCACAGGCCCGACACCGCCCTTGTCTTCATGCTAATGCGCAGGCCGCCACTTTACAATGCACCGGCGGGCGCGGGCCTTAGGATCATGGTGAAGATTCCGTTAAAAAGCCTTCAAAATTAACCTTAACTTTCGAAACGATTGGTTAACCATGCGACTCCCCGCTATTGAGCATGGAGACTGCCCCGCAATGTGATAAAACCTCGGCAGGATCAACAGTGTCCGTTTTCAAACAGATTTTAACAGCAGAGCCTGATAGACCCCGATGAGACATTCGATTAGCAAAGAGCTGTTTGCCTATTGGAACATGCTGCGCGGCCCCCGCGCCGCGCCGGAACGACTGGATATTGACCCCAGCGTGATCCGCTCATTATTGGCCGATACATTCATTCTCGACCATGACT
>DAIMHB010000539.1:0-1576 GCA_036723545.1 Beijerinckiaceae bacterium | reverse complement strand
CGATGCCGACCCGCTGCGCCCCACTGCCGATATACAGACTGCGATTGCACTGGAAACCTTGGGAAAAACCGAACTGGCCGTCAGCCGCTTGAATGAGATCATATCGGCTGACCCCAAGAATCTGGACGCCATCACCTCGCTCGGCAATATTTATATGGCCCGCAAGGATTATGCGGCGGCTGAACGGGCCTATAGCAAGGGCATTGCCGGGCTTGCTGCGCCAGATTCGAGCAACTGGCTGCTGTTTTACCGCCGTGGCACTGCAAACGAGCGGATGAAACATTGGCCGCAGGCCGAAGCCGATCTGAAAAAGGCTCTGGAGCTTTTTCCCGATCAGCCGCAGGTGCTCAATTATCTCGGCTATTCCTGGATAGATATGGGCATAAATCTGGATGAAGGCTTTAAAATGCTGCGCCGCGCCGTCGAATTGCGGCCCAATGACGGCTATATTGTCGACAGTCTGGGCTGGGCGCAATATAAGCTCGGGCATTATGATGAGGCCGTGAACAATCTTGAGAAGGCTGTGGCGCTGACCCCTGCTGATTCCACCATCAATGACCATCTGGGTGATGCCTATTGGCGTGTCAGGCGCAAACAGGACGCAAAATTCCAGTGGAATCATGCGCGGGATTTTGGCCCTGATCCGGAAGACCTGCCCAAAATTCTGAAAAAAATTGAAAACGGGCTGGATTCACCTGAAACCGCGCCCGCGCAAGCTGAACCGCCCGTGGCCAAGCCGGGCGGCTAGATTTGTTGCCTTTAAACGCAAACGACGCCCTCGCCCCGTCATCCTGAGGAGGCCGCAGGCCGTCTCGAAGGAGGGGTGAGGGGACGCTCACAAAAATATCCATATAAAACAGCATGATCTAGGTTCCACAATGCGCGCTCCGGCTAAAATCAATCTCACCCTCCATATCAGAGGGCGGCGGGACGATGGCCTGCATGAGCTGGAGAGCCTCGTGGCTTTTGCCGGTTTTGGCGACCAGCTTGATTTTACGCCGGCGGACAGGTTTGCGCTCAATATGTCCGGCCCCACGGCTGAACTGGCCGGCGTGGAGGATGACAATCTCGTGATGCGGGCTGCCCGGGCTTTGGAGGCGCTGGTGCCGCAGCTGCGCACAGGCCTGTTTCATCTGGTCAAGCGCCTGCCGGTGGCCGCAGGCATAGGCGGCGGCTCGGCGGATGCCGCGGCGGCCTTGCGGCTGCTGGCGCTGGAAAACGGCCTTGCGCCGGATGATCCGCGCCTGATGCAGGCGGCGCGGCAGGTGGGGGCTGATGTGCCGGTCTGCCTTGATCCGCGCGCAAAGATGATGCGCGGCACCGGCGAGATTTTAGGCGCGCCGCTGCGCCTGCCCCCTCTTTTTGCGGTGCTGGTCAACCCCGGCGTGGCCTTGCCGACTAAGGATGTATTCGCCCAGATCGGCCTGAAAAAAGGCGAGGATTATGGTTTTGGCACCCATGCCGATTGCGCGGGTCTGGATTTTGCCGCGCTGATTCATGTGCTGAAAAAATCCCGCAATGATATGGAGGATGCCGCCTGCGTGCTGGCGCCGGTGGTCGGCCATGTGCTGAATGT
>DAIMHB010000538.1:0-1577 GCA_036723545.1 Beijerinckiaceae bacterium | reverse complement strand
GCTTTTGCCGTTGAGCAGATGAATGCCGGTTTCACCTCGTCGCGCCAGCTGGAGGATATGCTTGAGGTGCCCATGCTCGCCTCGATCAGCGAAATGCAGCCCAAAGACCTGCTCAGCAATGGCCGCACGGCGCCCATTCCCTTTCTGCCGATCATAAAACCACTGTCACGCTTCAGCGAGTCCGTGCGCGCCCTGCGCAGCGGCCTGCAGATGAGTGATGTGGACAATCCGCCCAAGGTGATCCAGCTGACCTCAACCATGCCGGGCGAAGGCAAGACCACATTGTCGCTGACCATTGCCTCCTCCGCCGCGCAATCCGGACAAAGAGCCGTGCTGATTGATGCCGATTTGCGTCATCCTTCAGCGTCGCGGTTTTTTGGTCGGGATAAGGAGCCGGGTCTGGTCGATTATCTCATTGGCACTGCGCCGTTGGAATCCGTGATCAAATTTGAGGAAAGCACGCGCTACTGGGTGTTGCCTGCGGGCAGCAAAACACAGAACGCGCCTGACCTTTTGGCCTCCGAACGCTGGAAATCGCTTGTGGAGCTGTTGCGCAGCAAATTTGATCTGGTGATTATTGATACGCCGCCCACCGGCCCGGTCATCGACCCGGGAGTCGTATCCCAGGCTGTGGATAAAATTCTGTTTGTGGTGCGCTGGTCCTCAACCATGCGGGATATGGTGCAGGAAGCCGTGCGCCAGTTGAACCACAGCAAGAAAGTCGCCGGTGTTGTGTTCAACCATGTTGATGACAATATGGCCCGTAAATATGGCAAATATGCCTATGCCTATTATTATGGCGCGCGCTATTACAACAATTATTACGTCGAATAGACATGAAACCCATGGCGCGCTCACGTTTCCTGACATCCATTCTTGTATGCGTTCTTGCGGCTGTGGCTGTCATTTGCGGCTTGAACCTGATCCGTTTTGCAACGATGAACGCCGTGTCCTCGCCGGAACGCATTGTTGCGGCTCTTGCCCCTTTTACCGATAAACAGGGGGTAGGGGCCTTAGCCCGCGAATCTCTGGCACGCATTGCACAAAAATCCACGCCGGACCGGCTGGAGGAGGCGCTGGCAGATCATTTGAGTGTGGCTCCGGCCTCCACTTATGAATGGGCATTGCTGGCGCAGATTCGTCTCAACGCGGGCGAGGGGCTGGATAAGGCTCAGGCGGCTTTATTGCTTTCCAACCTTACAGGGCCGAATGAGGCGGGGGTGATGTCGCTGCGCGCGGTCATTGGCCTGTCCATTTGGGATGTGCTGTCGCCCTCGCTGAAGCGGGCGGTGATTGCCGATGCCGTGGGCGGCTGGGATGATATTGGCGAACATCAGCGTCAGGCCCTGAGCAAATTGTTGGCTGTGGCGGATGAAAAAACCCATCAGGATATTCGCGCCGCTTTGATGTTCGCAGACCCCAAAGGGCAGAAGATCAGCGCTGACCTTGGTCTGGAACCCGCCGCACAATAGAGCATGATGTTTTGAGGTGGAACACACTGTGAGCGTTCCTTCTCCCCGTTTCAACGGGGAGAAGGACAGGATGAGGGGCATAAATCATAAAAATGCCCCTCACCC
>DAIMHB010000537.1:0-1584 GCA_036723545.1 Beijerinckiaceae bacterium | reverse complement strand
CAGCAGCACAGCACAGGCAAGTGCCGCAGCAAATTGACGGGCATTCACCACCCGCGCACCGAACAGCCTGTTCTCGCTCATCGCCGTCTCCGCAACAAAATCACACATGTAAAGGTTATATAGGCTTATATTCCCTCATCTCGGGTCAAATGACCAGAGCCAAGCTGTAAGAGCTTAAACCATTGTTTCTGCACCTGCGATGAACAAAGCGGGCTGGCACTTCAACAGAAGATGAATTATATGACGGGTTGTGAATGATGAAAGCCTTTCCATGAGCCCGCTGACAGACCACCCCTTTGCCAAAATGAACGGAATTGGCAATGAAATTATAACCTTGGATCTGCGCGGGTCCGGCCTTTCGGTCAGTCCGGCGGAGGCGCGGGCCATTGGCCGCATCCTGCCCTATGACCAGTTGATGGTGCTTTTGCCCCCCCGCACAGCACAGACCGACGCATTCATGAAAATCTATAACAATGATGGTTCCGAATCAGCGGCCTGCGGCAATGGCACCCGCTGCGTCGCCTGGGGGCTGATGCATGACGCCACCCGCACCCATCTAAAGCTCGAAACCAGCGCCGGTGTGCTGGACTGCGTGCGTATTGATGAATGGACCTATCAGATCGACATGGGCAGGCCACGGCTGAACTGGCAGGAAATCCCGCTTTCGGAAGAATTTGCCGATACGCGCGGTATTGAGTTGCAAATCGGGCCGATTGACGCGCCGGTGCTGCACACGCCCTCTGTTGTCAATATGGGCAATCCACATGCGATTTTCTGGGTGGAGGACGTCAATGCCTATGATCTGGCGCGCTTTGGCCCGCTGCTGGAAAACCACCCGATTTTTCCTGAAAAGGCCAATATTTCGCTGGCGCAGGTGGTGTCCCGTTCGCATATTATTTTAAAAGTGTGGGAGCGCGGCGTCGGGCTGACGCGCGCCTGCGGCTCGGCGGCCTGCGCCGCGGCTGTGGCCGCAGCCCGCAAAGACCTTACAGGCCGTCATGTGCGCATTTCACTCCCCGGCGGTGACCTCCACATCGAATGGCGCGCCAGCGATGATCATGTGCTGATGACAGGGCCGGTGGAACTGGAATTTGAAGGCCGCTTCGCTGCCCAAACCTTCGCAGGCCTGGAGGGGTGAGCGTCGAGGTCATCACCTTCGGCTGCCGCCTCAACAGCGTTGAGTCGGAAACCATGCGCCGCCATGCGCAGGAGGCCGGACATAACAATCTCATCATCATCAACACCTGCGCTGTCACGGCCGAGGCCTCACGTCAGGCCCGCCAGACCATAAGGCGACTAGGGCGCGAGCAGCCGGACAAGCGCATTATCGTCACCGGCTGCGGCGCCCAGACCGAGCCGGAAACCTTCGCTCATATGGCCGAAGTGGCGCAGATTATCGGCAATGCCGACAAAACCAGCCTGAAAACATGGGAACATATGGCACGGGCGCTGTCGCCTCTGGCCAATAACCCCGCCAGAAACCATGTCGAGCCGATTCATGAGGCCCGCCACATGGCCAGCCATCAGGCCGCAGCGCTGGACGGCCATACGCGCGGCTTCATCGCGGTGCAAAACGGCTGCGAC
>DAIMHB010000536.1:0-1599 GCA_036723545.1 Beijerinckiaceae bacterium | reverse complement strand
GGCCATGCGCCGGGCCGATATAGGGGTTGCCGTCCGGTGAATAAGGTATAGGCCCGTTGATGACGCGCTGCACACCGGCTGTGCCCAAAATCGGCACGCGGGCTATGGCGTCCTCAATATAGCTTTCCAGCCGGTCGAGGTCATCGGGATAAAGCTGGTTGGCAAAATCATCCGGAATGCCATTGAGCCAATGCGGCGTCGCCTGCCATTCATAGGGGCCCAGCAGCAGGGAGTTGCGCTCCTGACGCAGGTAATAGCTGGAGTCGGGGTCGCGCATGAGGGGCAGTTTGGTGGCGCGGCCATGCAGCGCCGCAATATCCTCGGTGACGAGATATTGGTGCGACATGGAGACAATCGGCATTTTCTGCCCGACCATTTCCATAATTTCACCGGCGCGATAGCCGGCGGCATTGATGACATATTTGGTCGTGATCTCGCCCTTATCGGTGACGACGCGCCAGCCATTGTCCAGCGGCTCCAGTGCCTGAACCTTGGTGAAACGGTTGACCTCGCATCCCAAGGCGCGCGCGCCCTTGGCATAGGCTTGCGTCAGCTGGCTGGGGTCAATATCGCCGTCCAGCGGGTCAAACAGCGCGCCCTTGAGATCATGCAACTCCATAAAGGGGTAAAGCTCTTTAATTTCTTCCAGAGACAGCACAGAAAAATCAATGCACTGCGCCTGTGCCATGGCGGCGACATGGCGATATTCGTCCATGCGGTCGCGGCTATGGGCCAGCCGGATCGAGCCGGTGACATGATAATTGATCGGATAATCCACCTCCTCGGCCAGACGGGCATAGAGCCGTGTCGAGTGGCGCTGGAATTTGATGGTGTTCCAGCTTGTTGAAAAATTCGGGCAGTTGCCTGCCGCATGCCATGTTGAGCCGGAGGTGAGTTCATTGCCCTCCAGCAACACGCAATCTGTCCAGCCGCGCTTGGCGAGGTGATAGAGCGCCGAGCACCCCACTACGCCGCCGCCAATGATGACAACCTGAGCCTGTGTGCGCATCCTCGGCTCCTATTCTGCGGCCAGAGCGGCGCGGCGCATGGCCTCGCGCGGCAGTTTCACCGGATAGGCGGCGCGAATGGCGTCATCAACCGCCTGCGGAATATGATTGGGGTGGTGACGGCGCAAAATATCCTCCACCTTATGCACGGCGCGGCTCAGAATGTCGGTGGAGCCTTGCTCAACCCATTCATTCGGACTTTTGCGGTCGCCAATGGCGGGGTAAATATAATCCGTCTCCATCAGGCGCAGGGTCTGGTCCGCGCCCAAAAAGTGCCCCGGCCCGCCGATGCAGGAATCGCGGATGGTCTCGAAGGACAAGGTGTCGTCATTCACATCAATGCCGCGAATGGTGCGCTGGGTTGCGCCGATAATGTCATTGTCAATGACAAGGCTTTCCAGCGAAAAACCGAGCAGACTGGCGTGCATTCCGGCAGATTCATAAATGAGATTAGCGCCCGCATTGCCCACCAGCGCGTGATTGATGGCCTTTTCGGCACCCGATTGCGCATCCGCCACCTTCGAATCGGTAATGCCGGAGGAGGTGCCCCCCGTCAGGTCATAGAAATGTGCCATTTGCGCGGAAGCCGCCG
>DAIMHB010000535.1:0-1611 GCA_036723545.1 Beijerinckiaceae bacterium | reverse complement strand
TTGTCATCCTTCGCCAGTTTGATTTTCTCGCCCTTTTGCGTCTCGGCATCGTCCCAGAGCAGACGATGGAACGAGGTGCCGGAGGCCAGTTCTTCGAGCTTGGAGACCGCGCGCTTGTGGCGCAGCAGGCTCTTGGGCGTCATCAGAATCAAAGGCTTACGAATTTCGCGCTTAAGCTGGCGGCGCAGAATGTGGAAATAATTGGCTGGCGTGGTGCAATTCGCCACCTGCATATTGTCCTCGGCGCACATTTGCAAAAAGCGCTCCAGACGGGCGGAGGAATGTTCCGGCCCCTGCCCCTCATAGCCATGCGGCAACAGGCAGACAAGACCCGACATCCGCAGCCATTTGCGCTCGCCCGAGGAGATAAACTGGTCAAACACCACCTGCGCGCCATTGGCAAAGTCGCCGAACTGCGCTTCCCACATGGTCAGAGCATTGGGCTCGGACAGCGAATAGCCATATTCAAAGCCCAACACCGCCTCTTCGGAGAGCATAGAATTGATAACCTCATACCGCGACTGGCCGTCACGAATATTGTTGAGTGGAATGTAGCGCGCTTCTGTTTCCTGATCGATCAGCACGGTGTGGCGCTGCGAGAAGGTGCCGCGCTCGCAATCCTGCCCCGACAGGCGCACCGGATGGCCCTCATCCACCAGAGTGCCAAAGGCCAGCGCCTCGCCCAAAGCCCAGTCAATGCCCTCGCCGGTTTCAATCGCCTTGGCGCGGTTATCAACAAAACGCTGAATGGTTTTGTGCACATTCACATGCGAAGGAATGGTGTTGATCTTGGTGCCGATGTCTTTCAGTCTGGCCATGTCCACGCCGGTCTGGCCACGACGATCATCATCGCCCAGCTCCTGCGCGGGCTTCAGGCCCGACCAGCGACCATCCAGCCAATCCGCCTTGTTCGGCTTATAGGCCTGTCCAGCTTCATATTCGGCTTCCAGACGCTGACGCCAGTCGGCTTTCAGCTTGTCCACCTCACCCTGTGTCACCACGCCCTGCGCGATCAGCTTTTCAGCATAAAGCTCCAGCGTGGTGCGGTGCTGACGGATGTTTTTATACATCAGCGGCTGGGTGAAGCCCGGCTCGTCGCCCTCATTATGGCCGAAGCGGCGGTAGCAGAACATGTCAATAACGACAGGCTTATGGAACTTCTGCCGGAACTCAATCGCCACCTTGGCAGCGAACACCACAGCTTCAGGGTCATCGCCGTTACAATGGAAAATCGGGGCCTCGATCATCTTCGCCACATCGGACGGGTAAGGCGAGGAGCGCGAATAACGCGGATAGGTGGTGAAGCCGATCTGGTTATTGACAATAAAATGCACAGAACCGCCGGTGCGGTGGCCTTTCAGGCCGGAAAGACCGAAACATTCGGCAATCACACCCTGACCGGCAAAAGCCGCGTCACCGTGAATCAGCAGCGGCAGCACCTGCGTGCGCTCGACCACATCACCAAGCTGATCCTGTTTGGCGCGCACCTTGCCCAGCACCACCGGATCAACGATTTCCAAATGCGACGGATTGGCGGTGAGCGAAATATGCACCTTGTTATTGTCAAACTCACGATCCGACGAGGCACCGAGGTGATATTTGACGTCGCCC
>DAIMHB010000534.1:0-1613 GCA_036723545.1 Beijerinckiaceae bacterium | reverse complement strand
ATGGCGTCCATCTGCGCCAAAGCCCCGCGCACCAGCGCGGCCATCTCCTCACCAGAACAGTTTTTGCGGCAGCCCAATCCAATGGCGATCATGCTTTGGTCACCACCCATTGCACCACCGGCATGGCGGCGCGCCAGCCATGAAAGCCGCCCACTTTGTCGGCCTCTGCCAGTTGCACCTGCACCAGCCGCCCGCCATGCGCCTTAAGCCGCGCGGTGAGTTCGGCCTGTGTCTCTAGGGTGACGGCATTGATCACCAGCCGCCCGCCGCGTTTGAGGGCAGCATAGGCCGCATCAATTACGCCCGGTTTAGTGGCGCCGCCACCGATAAACACCGCGTCCGGCGCAGGTAAACTCGCCAGCACCTCCGGCGCGGCCCCTTCGATAATCTCGATGTCCGGCGTACCAAGGTTCAGCGCATTGGCGCGGATATTGGCAATGCGGGCAGGGTGCTGCTCAATCGCCAATGCACGCAGGCGGGTGTCACGCAGCAGCCATTCAATCGAAATCGAACCCGACCCCGCACCAATATCCCACAGCACCTCGCCGGTGCGCGGGGCCAATGCGCCCAGCGTCAGCGCCCGCATGTCGCGCTTGGTAAGCTGCCCGTCATGGATAAACCAGTCATCCGGCAGGCCGGAGGCCAGCGGGATAATGCGCGCATCTGTCTCAGCCTCCACCTCAAGGGCAATCAGATTGAGCGGGTCAATCTGCGGCGCATGAAATTGCGCGGCGCGAGTGGTGCAGATGGTCTCGGCCTCGCCGCCCATGCGCGAGAGAATGGTGAGCTTCGAGCCGCCCATCCTGCGCGCCACCAGCAAGGCCGCCAGTTTCTGCGGTGTGGTTTCGTCCCAGGACAGAGCGAGAATACGGGCATTGGGTTGCAAATGGCGGATGATTTTTTCCAGCGCCCGTCCATGCAAGGAGATCAGCGTGCAGTCCTGCTGCGCCCAGCCCATGCGGCTGGCGGCCAGCGCGAAACTGGAGGGCGCGGGCAGGCAGGTCATGTCTTCGGTCGCCAGATATTTGCCCAATACTGAGCCAATGCCATAAAAAAACGGATCACCGCTGGCCAGCACACAGACAGGCTCACCCTTATGCGCCAGAATCTTTGCAAAGGCGGCGTCTATGGGCGAGGGCCAGACCAAGGTTTCAGCTTCTGTGGGGCCGATCAGCGCAAGGTGGCGCGCCCCGCCGACAATCAGGCGGGCGTGATCCAGCGCCGCAACGGCATCCGCAGACAGGCCCTTGCGGCCATCCTCGCCAAGCCCGATAAAGGTGAGCCATGGTTTTGTCATAGGGATACCCAATGAAGATTCTCATTCTCGGCGGCACAACGGAGGCCAGTGCTCTGGCCGTTGCGCTTGCCGCGCGAAACGCTGATTTTATCCTGTCTCTGGCGGGGGCCACGCAAAGCCCGCGCCAGCCGGTGCCCTTCCGCATGGGCGGCTTTGGCGGGGTGGCAGGCTTGCGCGCCTATCTGGCTGAGGCCAAAATCACACATGTGGTGGATGCCACCCATCCTTTTGCGGCGCAAATGTCTGCCCATGCGGCACTTGCCTGTGCTTATATGGGCGTGCCGATGGTGCAGCTCTCGCGCCCCGCATGGCAGGC
>DAIMHB010000533.1:0-1616 GCA_036723545.1 Beijerinckiaceae bacterium | reverse complement strand
GTTGCCTTGGTTGTGAATAGCGTCTCAGAGGCTGTCAAAAATTATAAACAAGCCGATTTGCCAACATCTGTAAAAATTGCAATCCCCTTAACACTCTTGGCCATTCCATTTGCCGGAGGGCAGGCCGCCGGAATAGCGGCTTTTGGCAGTGCCATTGGTGTTCCTGTTTTACTTCTGATCTTTCTGGGATCCGCTGGAATTTCGTCGATTATAGAAGCCTGTGTCAGCAATATGGATGCAGCTTCGCATGTCAAAACGATTATGGAATTTATTGTTAAAGATGAAATTTTGCGGCGGATGAAGGCGGACATTCGGGATGGCAGACAGGGGAGCCCTGAAAAGCCCGTGCGTGCAGACATGCCAGAGGATACCCTTGCCCTTCAGGCGCGACTTTTGAGTTTAACGCCTGTTGAATTTGAGCATCATGTCATGAGCCTTTTTGATGTGCCTGAGCTTCAAAACGTTTCAGTCACAAAACCATCCGGTGATGGTGGTGTTGATGGCTTTGCTGTTCATAAACATGGACTTATCGTTGTTCAGTGCAAGCGGTATGCGCCACATAATTTAGTTGGCCGCCCTGAAGTCCAGCAATTTGTCGGAGCGATGACCGGTCACAATGCCTGGCGAGGATATTTTGTTACGACTGCAGGCTTTACACGGCAAGCGACTGAATATTTCAATGGAATTGAAAATTTTGTACCGGTTGATATGAATATGCTGACTGAATGGCATATAAAACCGATGGTGTTTGATTCCTAGCGATATAATAAGGTGCTGTTATGCAGAAGGAACTTTAGTCGATGCGCTGTCCCTATTGCGGAAGTCTGGATACGCAGGTGAAAGACTCGCGCCCGACGGAGGATTCATCCTCCATCCGGCGGCGTCGCGTCTGTCCGGATTGCGGCGGGCGTTTCACAACCTTCGAGCGTGTGCAACTCCGCGAGCTGACTGTCGTTAAAAAAACCGGCCGCCGCGTGCCTTTTGACCGCGACAAGCTCACCCGTTCCATCAATGTGGCGCTGCGCAAGCGCCCTGTGGAGGCGGAGCGGGTGGAGCGGCTGGTCAATGGCATTGTCCGCCAGCTTGAAAGCTCCGGCGAGACCGATATTTCCTCCGATGACATTGGCAAAATCGTCATGGAAGGTTTGAAGGGGCTGGATACCGTGGCTTATGTGCGTTTTGCCTCGGTCTATCGGGATTTCAGCGATGCCAAGGATTTTGGCACTCTGGCGGATGAACTGGCCAGCCCGACTGTGCAAGACTCATGAATGATGCGCGCTTCATGCAGGCGGCGCTGAGCTTCGGGCGGCGCGGCATGGGCCTCACCGCGCCCAATCCGGCAGTGGGGGCACTTGTTGTGCGCGGCGGCATTGTTGTCGGGCGCGGCTTTACGCAGGCGGGCGGGCGTCCCCATGCCGAGCCGGTGGCCTTGCGCCAGGCTGGCGCCGCGGCAAAAGGCGCAACGCTTTATGTCACGTTGGAGCCATGCAGCCATTTCGGCAAATCGCCACCCTGCGCGGATGCCATTATTGCAGCGGGAATCATGCGCGTGGTGTCGGCGCTGGAAGATCCCAATCCGCTGGTTGGAGGTCAGGGTCTGAAGCGACTTCAGGAGG
>DAIMHB010000532.1:0-1627 GCA_036723545.1 Beijerinckiaceae bacterium | reverse complement strand
CACCACAGCTTTGCCCTTGGAGCCGATCTTCAAGGTTTGTCCATCCGGCACGACCGGCCAGCCGCCCTTGGCCATCAAATCCTGATATTGTGTTATGGCCAGCTCGGTTGCGGCCACGGTTTGCTGGGACAAAATCGGGGTTACAGAGCGCTGAACGGTTAGATTTGAAGCCGCTTCGTAGTTTTGACGCCATTCCGCCTGACTTGTGGTTTCCTGCGCAGAGGCCTCAGCCACAAAAGCTATTGCAAGAAGCGATGCCGCACCGGCAAGCAGAGCGCGCCGTCCAAACACAGGCCATGCCTTATCCATCGTGTTGATTGTCAACGTCATTCTCCACTCTCAAGCCAGAAAACACCCCACAGGCAGCATTGCTGCCACCCGCAGGCGGAACAGCACAGCCGGATATAGGGCGTGAATAATTAATTGACCATGAATTAGCACGGCCAGTCGGGCAAGATTATGGCAATAAGCCAAGATTATGGCAGATAAGCTACAAAACACGACAAAGCCGGGTCAAGCCCGGCCTCGTTTGGAAAAACTCAAATCTCTGTTGTGACAAGCCTCACAGCCGATATTTGATCTGATCTGTCCAGAAACGCTCCAGACGGGTCAGAGCCAGATTGAGAGCCGCAAATTCTTCGATCTGAATGCCCCCGATCTGCTCAACTGTGCGCACATGCTTTTCATAAAGTTCGGTCACAATCTTGTGAATGGCGCGGCCTTTCGGGGTCAGGCTGATTCGCACGGCGCGCTTGTCCACCCGTGAGCGGGCATGGTGCAAATGCCCCATATCCACCAGCTTTTTGACATTATAAGAGACGTTGGAACCCAGATAATAGCCGCGGGTACGCAACTCGCCCGCCGACAATTCTTTATCGCCGATATTGTAGAGAAGCAGAGCCTGCACAGCATTGATCTCGGTTTCGTTGCGGCGGTCAAACTCATCCTTGATGACATCCAACAGGCAACGATGCAGGCGCTCCACCAGCGACAGAGATTCGAGATAAATCGGTCGCACCTCGTTCACGCGCTCCTTGCGGGCTTCGGAAGTTTGCATTTTAATCGCTGCTGACATGGTCTGGCCCCTGAATATGCGCTGGCTCTAAGGCCGGCTTGTTTGTGAGGCTGACATTAGCGAACAGGAATGAAAACGAGTTTAAGTAATAGAATGAATCCAAAGTTTACAGATTTGAGTGAATCAAAGATAAATTAAATCAAACATTTACTAAAACTATCTCTTGAAGGGGAGCACGCGTCAGGATTTTTGATCCAGCGCGCGCGCCGCCAGCCAGGAGATATAAAAGTAGCCGCCGACAAGACCTATGTTGATGATATTCTGAAACCAGAGATCCAGAAAAGAGTGATAATAAATCACCTGTGCCGACATTTCCGCCAGCACTGCGGTGAGCCAGAGCACCCCGCCCCAGGGCGTTGCCAGCCATAGCCCAACCGCCGCAATAAAATTGAAAATGCTGAAAAACAACACGATAGCCGCCTCGGCAAAGGACAAAGCGGCAATATCTATCGGCGGCGCAATGCTGACACCAAGCAGCCCGCACCAGACCATGATGCCTTTAAACATCCAGCACACAGCCACCAGCCGCATAAACCAGAGCAGCATCAAATC
>DAIMHB010000531.1:0-1627 GCA_036723545.1 Beijerinckiaceae bacterium | reverse complement strand
GGAAATCACTTCAATGAGCACGATGAAGGGCATCAGCGCTGCCGGAACACCCGACGGAACAAACAGATGCAGGAAATGTGTTCCGTGCTTGATGAAGCCGTAAACCAGCACGGTCAGAATCACCAGCGCCGCAAGGGCGAAGGTCACGATGATCTGGCTGGTGACGGTGAATGTATAGGGCACAAGGCCGAGCATGTTGGAGAAAAAGACGAACATGAACAGCGAAAACACCAGCGGGAAGAACCGCATTCCGGCGTCGCCTGCGGCGGAGCGCACTGTATTGGCCACAAATTCATAGGACATTTCCGCCAGAGACTGAATGCGCCCGGGAACAACGGCCTTGGACGATGTGCCGATGATCATCAGCACCGAAATCAGGCCCAGAACAATCACCATGAACAGAGAGGCATTTGTGAAAGAGGCATCCACGCCGCCAATGTGGAAGGGCTCACCCAACCGCACGATGTTGAACTGGTGGATTGGGTCGATTGCTGGTGCTGCTTCAGCGCTCACGTGTCTGTCCTTAAGATTGAATCTTGCCGTACAAATAAATCTTGAGGCGCTTTACCCTGTTGTGCGGGGTTTTTCAATAGGGCTTTTTATTACTCCTTGGTTTTATACCCTGTCTTGTCCGGATTTATTGCTGGGCGTGGCGGGGCTGCCGCAATCCGGTAGACATTCCAGAAGCCGGCTATGATGCCCAGCAGCAGAAACAGCAGCAGAAGCACCGGCGCTGTGCCCAGCCAGCTGTCAAATTGCCAGCCCAGCAGGCCGCCCACCACCACTGCCGCTATAAATTCCGAAAGCACGCGAATGCCCAGACTCATCGCCTGCCCCATATTCTCAGCCTTGGGGCCTGAGGATTGGCTGTGGTGCTGCTCAGCCGCTTTGTGAGCCTCAAGGCCGGATTTCAGCTTTTCGAGGCGGGCTTTGAGGTCGGTTTGGTCATTGTCTGTCAATTTGGTCACCACTGTCCTGTCAGCTTATATCCGCAAAACGCTCGGCGGTTTCCAGATCCACGGAAACCAGTTCGCTCACCCCGCGTTCGGCCATTGTCACACCAAACAGCCGGTTCATCCGCGCCATGGTGATCGGATTATGGGTTATGGTCAGAAACCGCGTTTGTGTGCGCCGGCTCATGTCCTCCAGAAGATCGCAGAACCGTTCGACATTGGAATCATCGAGCGGCGCGTCCACCTCATCCAGCACACAGATGGGTGAGGGGTTCGTCAGAAAAATCGCAAAAATCAGCGACATGGCGGTGAGGGCCTGCTCGCCGCCCGAGAGCAGGGTCATGGTCTGCGGTTTTTTGCCGGGCGGGCGGGCGAGAATTTCAAGCCCCGCCTCCAATGGATCGTCCGATTCGACCAGTTGCAGTTCCGCCGCGCCGCCGCCAAACAGGGTGGTGAACAGATCTTTGAAATGGGCATTGATCTGGTCAAAGGCGCTGAGCAGGCGCTGGCGGCCCTCGCGGTTGAGCGCCTGAATGGCCAGACGCAGACGGCGGATGGCCTCGGTCAGATCCGCATGTTCGGCCAGAAGGTGTGTGCGGCGGGCACTGACATCGGCCAGTTCGGTTTCGGCCCGCAAATTGACCGCGCCCAGCCGGTCCCGCGCCTGTTTGAGC
>DAIMHB010000530.1:0-1636 GCA_036723545.1 Beijerinckiaceae bacterium | reverse complement strand
TCGCCCCCCCGCCCCATACCGGCTGGATGATTCAGATTGGCGCGGCGGATGACCAGACCAAAGCCACAGAACTTTTAAACCGCGCCAAGTCCGAGTCGAAAGGCATTCTGGCTTCGGCCTCCCCCTTCACCGAAAAGGTGCAAAAGGGCGACCAGACCCTTTACCGCGCCCGCTTTGCCGGTCTGGAGGCGGACGAAGCCGAAAGCGCCTGCAAACGCTTGAAAAAATCCGGCTTTGCCTGTTTCACAACCAAAAATTAAAGAAAACGGATTTATTCATAGGTTCAGAGCGTTGCGTTGCGTAGCGGAGTTGCCATGTCCATATTTCATGAGTCCCAGCCGATACACTCTGCGCGCACCCTGCCGCTGATGCGCAGGATCACCATGAATCTTGAGGATATGACAGGCCCCGCCCGATTGCTGCGGCTTTATTTCATGCAGCGGGCTGAGTTGAAAGCCGCCCGCCGCGCGCTGGAACTGTCCCTCAAGCCCAGAGTGCGGATTCACCTGCATTGCAAAACCCCGCTGGGGCATAATTGCGTGGATCTGCACCTGCAATAGGCTACAGCAAGCCCATGGCCGCCAGTTCCCGCCGCAGCGCCTCCGGAATATCCACAGATATGCTGGCGCCTAAATCGGATGGGGCTTCCTCATGTTTCAGATAACGCCAGCCCTGAAAGGGGCGGCAGGGGCGCGGCTGCACCGCAATCACCTCGGCGTCCATCACCAGATCACAGCGGGTGATGCCATCCTCGGCCTTGAAGGGGCGAATGGCGGTGAGCTTTTGCCGCGCCATAATATGGCCCTTGATGACCCAATAGAGCGAACCGCCATCGAGCAATTCGTCGATGCGCTTGGGCACCATGCGGGTGGTGTGCAGCGCCTCATAGGCAAGACCAAGCCGCTCAAACGCCGCGCGCCGCTCCTCGCGGTAACGGACAAGATCAGCGATGGACTCCGCGCCGACACATAGTTTGATGAGATGTAATGTCATAATATCTATGTAGCGTAGTCCAATGAAGCTGCAAATGCTGAAGTCATAAAATCACCCACATTCAAAGATCTTGAGCCCTTCTCACATTCCCATTTGACAAGCGCCCCTTGTGTCCCGCATTTTCGCGCCCAAATGATTTGAGCCAAGATGCTCCCGCCGAAAGAAATGAAATGAAAGTTGTTATCGTCGAATCGCCCGGCAAGACCAAGACGATCAATAAATATCTGGGCAAGGATTATGAGGTGCTCGCCTCCTTCGGGCATATCCGCGACCTGCCCGCCAAGGACGGCTCGGTTGATCCTGACCATGACTTCAACATGCTCTGGGAAGTGGACGCCAAAGCCGCCAAGCGCGTGTCCGACATTGCCAAGGCGGTGAAGGACAGCGACGGCCTCATTCTCGCCACCGACCCCGACCGCGAGGGCGAGGCCATTTCATGGCATGTCCTGGAGGTGCTCAAAGCCAAAAAGGTGATGAAGGGCGTCAATGTTGAGCGCGTGGTGTTTAATGCCATCACCAAAGACGCCGTTATGGAGGCCATGCGCAACCCGCGCCAGATTGACCAGCCGCTGGTGGATGCCTACCTCGCCCGCCGTGCGCTGGACTATCTCGTCGGGTTTAATCTCTCGCCCGTGTTATGGCG
>DAIMHB010000529.1:0-1653 GCA_036723545.1 Beijerinckiaceae bacterium | reverse complement strand
GCACCATGTCATTATAGTCGCCGACATCGTGAAACACTTTTTTTAGCACATGGGCGGCGTCCTCCTCATAGCCGGAGAAAAATTCGCCAAAGGCTTTGGTCACACGGCGGGGCGTGTCCTGCAGGCCCTCACGCGCCGGATCGTCGCCCGCCCAGCGTATGAGCGTGCGCACGGCCGCCTCGGCCTCTTCGCGGCTTGGCCGCTGCACGGCAGCAGGCGTGCTGCCGGAAATGAAGGACTTGACCACGGCATCCATGTGGAGCCTCCCTGTCTTGAAAAAACTGTCTACGCGGCGAGGTTAGATCTGGATTAAACACAAGACTTGCCCTTGCGCGACCCTCGTCAGAACCGGTTCGAAAGACTATATAATGCAATGCGCGCTTATTATCAGGGGTAGCCTATGCTCGACGACATTTATTCCCGACGTATTCTGGAGCTGGCTGGCAATATTCCCCGCCTTGGCCGCCTTGCCGCGCCGCAGGGCACAGCCACAGCCCATTCCAAACTGTGCGGCTCCACTGTGACGGTGGATGTGAACATGCAGGGCGATGTGGTTGCGGATTTTGCCCATGAGGTGCGGGCCTGCGCGCTGGGGCAGGCCACCTCCTCGCTGATGGCCAGCCATGTGATTGGCGCCTCGCTGGAGGAGCTGCGCGCCCTGCGCGACACAATGCGCGCCATGCTGAAGGACAATGGCCCGCCCCCCACCGGCAAATGGGCCGATTTACAGGCCTTCGAGCCGGTGCGGAACTTTAAGGCCCGCCATGCCTCCACCTTGCTGACCTTTGATGCCGTGGTCGAGGCCGCGGAAAAAGCCTTGGCCAAATCGGCGCAGAACGTGTGAGACCCATGTCTCAACTGCCGCGCCGCGCCGCGCATGGCCTGATCCGCGCCTATCAGCTCAGCCTGTCCGGCCTGATCGGGCGGCAGTGTCGGCATTTGCCGTCCTGTTCGGAATTTACCGATGAGGCGATTCAAACTCATGGGCTGTGGGCGGGGGGCTGGATGGGCCTTGCCCGCATCTGCCGCTGCCAGCCCTGGGGAACGGCGGGTTTCGACCCCGTGCCACAGCAATTACCCGCAGGGGCGGTCTGGTACAGGCCCTATCGCTATGGCCAGTGGCGCGGGCCTTTGCGCTGCGATCAGGTGGAGAA
Organism: Beijerinckiaceae bacterium; assembly: GCA_036723545.1. Classification (GTDB taxonomy): domain Bacteria; phylum Pseudomonadota; class Alphaproteobacteria; order Rhizobiales; family Beijerinckiaceae; genus JANXSV01. The sequence continues at coordinate 499 of DAIMHB010000529.1, read as the reverse complement.
GGTTTAGGTTAAAAATGGTGGAGGAGGTAGGACTCGAACCTACGAAGGCGTTAGCCAGGGGATTTACAGTCCCCCCCCTTTGCCACTCGGGACACTCCTCCATTTGCCGGATGTTTGAGCAAGCGGGCTTCAGAAAATGTGGCAATCACTGAAGCGCCGTCCTTATCTGGTTACACGCGTCATAAGTCAACCCAAAATTTCATGTTTCTGTCGTCAAATCTCTCAGCTGCAATGATTGCGCCTGTGTGCAAGGCATGACATGTAGAGAAAAGACAATAAAAGGATGACACTGCGTGACACGGAAAAGCGGCCCGCGCGACCCAAAAAGCGGCGTTAATTCACAAAAACCAGCATTTTCACCCCGCTCCAACGCTCCAAAAGGTAGCAAACCGGTGGGTCGGCCCGCCAGAGAGCGGGCTGAAAGCTCTTTTGCCGCCAAATCAAAAGATATGGTGCTGATTTTCGGATATCATTCCGTTCGGGAGGCGCTGCGCTCCAG
>DAIMHB010000528.1:0-1655 GCA_036723545.1 Beijerinckiaceae bacterium | reverse complement strand
ATGCAGAAAACATTTGCCGCCCGCCCCGGCGGCGCTGTGCTGGACGGGCGCGACATCGGCACCGTCATTTGCCCTGAGGCGGATGTGAAGATTTTTGTGGTTGCCAGCCCCGAGGCCCGCGCCACCCGCCGCGCGCTGGAGCTGCATAAGCGCGGCGAGCCTGTCGATTATGCGGATATTCTTGAGGATATCCGCAAACGCGATGCCCGTGACTCGGAGCGCTCCACCGCGCCTTTGAAGGCTGCGGCTGATGCGGTGGTGCTGGACACCACCGGTCTTTCAGTGGAGGCCAGCTTTGCGGCTGCTCTTGCTCTTGTTGAGGCTGCGCTCAGGCGGTCGCAGCTTTAAGCTGTGCCGCACGCGGGGCAGGGCGCAGCAGCCGCGTCAAAGTGAAAATGCCTCCCAGCACCACCAGATAAACACAGACCTGCAATATTGTGGGCCCGTCATTATAGCCGATCAATGTGTGCAGCACCCGTCCGGTCAGGCTCGTATCGGACAAAATGGCTGACGTGTCCCAGGCCTGAGCATCGAGAACGCTGACAAGGCCGGCATGTTCCAGAAACAAGGTGCTTTGTGCGGCCATGCCCGCCGCCAGAAAGGTAATCAGGCCGGTGGTGACCGAAAACAGCAGTCTGGGTGGAATTTTCGCCAGTCCCAGATAGGTCAATGTGCTGACGCCGCCGCCCAGCGCCACACCCGCCAAGCTGCCAATGACCATAGAAGTGACAGTCTCGCCGCCCTGAATCATCACGCCATAGAGAAACAGCACCACTTCCGCGCCTTCACGCAACACCGCAACACCCACCACAACCGCCAGCGCCAGCAGGGAGCGATGACCATCGCGCACCTCTTCGCCGACGCCCTTCAGCTCCTGTGCCATGTCGCGGCCATGTCGCGCCATCCAGATATTATGCCAGGCGAGCATAATCACGGCGAAGCCCAGAACAGCGGCATTGAATACCTCCTGCCCCATGCCGGACAGGGCATTGGAAATGACATCGGTGAAGGCGGCAATCAGCACCGCCCCCGCCAGACCGCCACACAGGCCGCCGACAATCCAGCGGCCCCGGCCCGGCACACCGCGCGTCACCGCCATGACAATGCCGACAATCAGGCCGGCCTCGATCATTTCACGAAAGACAATGATAAGTGCTGCGATCATCTGCGTTTATTCCACGATAAAATAGCCGAGGGTCTTGTCCTCGCGCGGCTCGTCAACGAACAGAATTTTGCCCGAGGCCGGAACTTTGATGCGAATGACCGCGCTGCTGTGGCCTGCAATGACCTTTTCAATCTTCAGGGGTTTGCTCTCAAATTCGATCGAGGTCGGATCTTCGTTGCTTACTGTCAGAAGCACAATCTTGCCTGCGGGCAATTTTACTTCTGTGGAGGAAAACACATGGTTTTTCACCGAAAGTGACAAGGCGACGGCATCTTCCGCCTGTGCTGCGGAGACCGTGCCGATGGCGGCCAAAATCACGGCGCTGAATAGATTTATTTTCATCATTTTATCCTCAAGCATCGGGGTCAAGGCCCGAGATTAAGTTGGTTTCATGGAGCCAGAGCATCTTGCCTTGAAGCGCATCCCCCTCCTCATTAAAAGGGGTGAGCGGCGATTACAGGGGTTCACCTGAATGCAAAAAGCTCTAACC